>CAZTPT010000029.1:0-7941 GCA_964615705.1 uncultured Methanosarcinales archaeon | reverse complement strand
ACAGCCTCCTCCTGAACACCTTCATCACCTCCTTTTAATGTGTGCTGCGCAAAGGGGAAAAGAGAGTTATATTTAAATTTTTCGGATTTTTTATCATTTTTTATTAAAAGAATTAATAAATAATAATATAAAGAGAATAAAAAACAAATTATTAAAATTATTTTTAAACAATTTTAGAAAAATTTAAATATGCGTCCTAACTACCTTTGAGTCATGCCGAGGCAACTCGTTATTAAGAAGCTAGAGCTCCCAAAGCAAGGCAGATTAGACGAAGACATAAACTGGGTGTGCGAAAGCCTTGGCTTGGTGAGCGGCAGGGACACCGAGCGAACCTGCGAGAGAATAGTTAACCTGCTTTTAAGAACCGCGGGCACAGAGGACTTGACAGTGGAGAGAATAGCAAAAGAGTTAGGAATAGCCCAGCAAAGAGTTAACTACCACTTGCGCTCCTTGATAGAGTCAGGGTTGTTCTACAGGGAGAAGAAGAAGATAAAGCTAAGGGAGGGAAGCCTTAAAGCAGCGCTGGAAGAGTTGAGGAAGGACTTGGACAGAATACTGGAAGAGATAATAAGCATCGCTGAAGAGATAGACAAAAGCCTCGGCTTGCAAAACCGTTAAACAACCTTCTCAGAGGGGAGGAACAATGCAACCACTGAGGACACCCCTGGAACCCTCCTAACCTGTTCCAACAACTCCTCGTGGTCAGGGGAGCGGAAGAAAACAACGAGGTCGTGAACCCCCATCACCCGAGCCCCTATCAGGAAGCCTTCAAGCGAGGAAAGCCTTTCCAGAACCGCTTCCTCAAACAAAGGAGCGGTGTTGAGCAGCAAGACCATTCTCATAGCTGAGAGAGGAGACTCCGCTATATAAAACAGGTGTGAAAGCAGGAACCAGTACTGTTTTTCACAAGTTTTATAAAAGGATTCAAGACTTTAAGAGCCATGTTCGGCATAATATACAGCCCTAAGTGGTTCTACGGCAAGGACATAGCCATAGACGTTGTGAGCATAGCAGTCTCCCTCTTAATCGCCAGCACCACTCTTAAATACTACAAGCTAGACCGTTCTAAGAAGAAGCACTTCTGGGTGTCAGCCGCTTTCATCATGATAGCGTCCTCCTTCTTGTTCAAGATAATGACCAACTTCACCCTCTACCACCACGTGTTAAAAACGCGAAACCTAGGATTCGTGAAGATAACGTACACCGCTGTAATGACTAGCGACTTCTTATTCGACGTAGGCTTCTTCATGTACAGGGTTTTAACAATAGCAGGGTTCTACGCGTTGTACAGCGTGTACGAGAAGCAGAGCAAGAACTCCCTGCTCCTAACAAGCTACCTCTTGCTAAGCCTTATCTACTTCAGCGGGGAGCAGTACTACGTCTTCCACCTCACCACCTTGATATTAGCCTTGCTGATAGCGAGTTTTTTCAGAAACACTTACTCAAAGAACAAGAAGAGGGAAACCAAGGGCTTGTGGCTAAGCTTTGAAGCAATAGCTCTAAGCCAGTTATTATTCATGTTCGTAAAGCTATACCTCCCTATCTACGTAATAGCGGAGACAGTGCAATTAATAGGGTACTCTTACCTCTTAGTAACTTTTATGAAGGTGCTGCGGCATGCAAAAGAAAAGAGAACGCACAGACATCATCCTTGACATGTTAAGCGTGATTCAGGAAAAGGGAAGGGTAAAACCCACGCACCTCATGTACAAGGCGAACCTGTCTCACACGCAGATGAAGTCCTACCTTGAAGAACTAGCAGGCAAAGGGTTAGTAGCTAAGGAGACAGAGAAAGGGAGGGACTACATAGCAATGACTGACGAAGGTTACAAGTTCCTTGCAAAGCTTAAAGAGATGAAGGAGTTCGAGGAAGCATTCGGGTTGAGGTGATGAACGTGAAGGAGTTAGGAAGAAAGGCTGAGGAGTACTCCGCACTGATGAGGAAGGTGGAAGAAGAAGTGTCAAGGGTGATAGTGGGTCAGAAAGAAGTTGTTAGGAAGCTCTTAACAGCCCTACTGGCAGACGGCCACGTAGTAGTGGAAGGGGTGCCGGGCCTAGCGAAAACCCTCACCATAAAGACGTTGGCTGAAACCATGCGTTCAAGCTTTGTGAGGATACAATTCACACCTGACTTGCTACCCGCTGACATCACAGGGACAAAGGTTTACCACCACAAAACCTCCACCTTCAAAACCATGAAGGGACCTGTGTTCACCAACTTCTTGCTAGCAGACGAGATTAACAGGGCGCCTCCAAAGGTTCAGTCAGCATTGCTGGAGGCGATGCAGGAACGCCAAGTAACCATTCAAGGAGAAACATACCCTTTGCAGAAGCCCTTCTTAGTAATGGCGACGCAGAACCCGATAGAGAGCGAGGGGACTTACCCGTTGCCAGAGGCGCAGCTTGACAGGTTCGCGTTCAAGATACTCATAAGGTATCCTTCCAAGGAGGAGGAAGAGGAAATCATAACCAGATTCACAGAGGGTAAGACGGTCAAGGCGAAGCCAGTCCTCACGTCGAGGAAGGTTTTGGAGATGCAAAGCTTCACCCAAAAAGTGCACGCGGAGCAATCCGTGAAGAGGTATGTTTCTGAAATAGTGGATGCAACGAGGAACCCTTCCAGTTACGGTTTGAGCGAGGACTGGGTGGAGTACGGAGCGTCGCCGAGGGCTTCGCTCTGGTTGATACTAGGCGCTAAGGCGAACGCGTTGCTCAAAGGCAAAGCATACGTAACGCCTCAAGACGTGAAAGACGTTGCCTGCGAGGTGTTAAGGCACAGGATAATACTGCGCTACGAGGCAGAAGCAGAAGGAGTGACGCCGGACAAAGTAATAGACGAGATACTCTCAACGGTTAAGGTTCCTTGAACACGATGCCCGCATCTGTTTTGAAAAAGGTTAGGAAGCTAGAGTTAAAGACTAAGAAGTTAGTGGAAGGGTTGATAACCGGCAGCTACCACTCCGTATTCCTGGGGAGCGGGTTGGAGTTCTCACAGATAAGGGAGTACTCTGAGGGGGACGACGTGCGGCTCATAGATTGGAAGGTCACCGCTAGGTTTGACAAGCCTTACTCCAAGGAGTTCGCGGAGGAGAGGGACTTAAAGGTTTACGTGGTGATGGACTACTCCGCTTCTTCCAGCTTTGGAAGCGAGAAGGCTAAGAAGGAGTACATGGTTGAGCTCGGAGCAACCCTGTTGTTCTCGGCTTACAAGAACAACGACTCCTTCGGGTTGCTCGTATTCACGGACAAGGTTGAGAGCTTCATCCCTGCTAGGAAGGGGAAGAAGCACTTGTTCAACGTTTTAAGAGAACTCGTGAGGCTGGAAGCGTCCTCTCCTAGAACAAACGTTGAGCCAGCCCTTACCTTCTTGTCCAAGGTGTTGAAGAAGAGGAGCGTTGTCTTCATAATATCAGACTTGCAAGGCCAAGATATGAAAGGGTTGTCCCTGTTAAGAGAGAGGCACGACGTGATAGGGTTGAGGGTTGTAGACCCTAGAGAGGAGTTTCTCCCAGACGTTGGACTCGTAGAGGTGGAAGACGTGGAGACGAGGGAGCAGTTGCTCGTGGATACCTCCGACCCTGCTGTGAGGGAGAGGTATGAAGCGTTAGCCTTGGAGGAGAAGAAGAGGGTGGAATCCTTGTTCAACAAGTACAAGGCGGACGTGGTGTTCTTCAAAACCAATCAAGACTTCACAACCCCTCTGAAAGCGTTCTTTAAGAAGAGGAGGAGGCGGATGAGGTGATAGGGTTTCAAGACCCGGAGGCGTTGCTGGGATTGCTGCTCATCCCATTACTCTTCACCCTCTACAAGAAAGCGCTGAGCAAGAAGCGGAAAGAAGCAATGGCGTTCAGCAACGTGAGCTTGTTAAAAGCAGCTCTGGGAAGCAAGGCGAAGCTGGGCAGGGATAAGAGGTTGTTCGCAGCCACCCTTGCCTCGTTAGCGTTGCTCATAACCGCGCTGGCAAACCCAACCCTTCCATTAGAGAAGACTAGGAAAGGAGTGACTGTGGTGTTAGCAATAGACGTGTCTGGGAGCATGCAAGCAACGGATTACAAGCCTAACAGGTTGGAAGCGGCTAAGCGAGCCGCTCAAACCCTGGTGAAGTCGTTGAAGGCAAAGGACGACGTAGGAGTAGTCATATTCGAGTCCGGAGCCACCACGGCGGCGTACCTCACCCCTTACAAGGAGAAGGTATTGGAGAAGATTAAGAACATAGCGCCGAGGCAGGGGAGAACAGCCATAGGGGACGGGTTAAGCTTGGCTGTTGACATGGCAACCTCTATTCCCAACAAGAAGCGCATAGTGATACTTTTAAGCGACGGTGTGAACAACGCAGGGGTGGTGACCGTTGATGAAGCGGTTAGCTTCGCCAAGGACAACAAGGTCCAAGTGTACACCATTGGCATGGGTTCGAAGAGGCAGGTAATCCTCGGCTACGACTTCTTCGGAAACCCCCAATACGCCAGGCTGGACGAGGAAACCTTGAAGAGGATTGCGAGGGAAACTAACGGGAGGTACTTCAAGTCGGTGAACGCTGAGACGCTGAGCGAGATATACAAAACCATTAGCAAGGACATCAAGAGGGAGAAGGAAGACACCAACGTGAAGGACTACTTCATAGCAGCGGCCATCCTGGTCTTGCTCGCCGAGTTATACTACAGGTACGGGTACAGGAGGGTGATGCAATGAGAGCGGCTTTCGCAGCGTTTCTACTACTAGTGCTATCGGCAAGCCTTGCCTCTGCAGAGGTTAGCTTGAAGGTGAACAACACGGACTACTACTTCAACATTGGAGAAGACGCGGTAATACCCTTAACTGTTAACAACACCGGCGAATCCTTGACAGGAACCCTCACCTACTCGTTAGAGCAAAGCGTGAACACAGGCAGCTTCCAATACAGCTCCTTCAACTCCAGAACAGTGCCGTTCAACGTGCAGAAAGGGGTTAAAGTGATTCCTTTAAACTTTGGGAGTTCTAACGCTGAGTCAACGCTCACAGCAACCCTCACGTTTGCTTACGAGGAGGGAGGAGTGGAGAAAGAGGCAAGGCTTCCAAGCTTCAAGATACACTTCACCAGCAAAGCAAGCAAGGTGAAAGGGAAACCCTTAACCAGCAGCACCAGTGTTAAAAAGCAAGGTTCACAAGCACAGAAGCGACAAGGTCAAAGCGCTGCTTCTAGGAAGGTTCAGAACAACCAACTCTCCCAAGACACCTCCGCGTTGAAGAGGGAGATAGCCGAGCAGAGGAGGAAGATGGAGGCGTTAGAGAAACGCTTCGAGAAGAACTTGGAGTCCAACCCAGAGTTTCAGAGAATGGTTGAAGAATTAAAGAGTAAGGGTTACTCGTTGAAGGAGAAACGTTTAAACCCCTCAACCAATACAAGCGGGAGCTTCACCTACAACTATCAAGACAAAGCTGGAAGGGTTAAAGAGTTAAGCGGCTCGCTCTATAACAACACGTTGAACGCGTCTGTCAAAACCCCTCTGAGCTTTGAGAAGCAGAGAGAGGAGTTGAAGAGAGAAGATGAGAGGGGGAGTTCTTGGCCGGTGTTCGCGGTAGCGTTGATTGCAGGCGTGTTGTTATTAGCGCTGCACCACTTGAGGAAGTCGGAATCAAGCCCTGAACCAGTGATTGAGGAGAGGGAGGAGGATGCTTCTTACAAGGATGAAGCGTTAAAACTGCTCAGAAGGGCTGAAAAGATTTACAGGAGGAACGAGCAGGAAGCCTTCGCCTGCCTCTCCAGAGCGGTTAGGGTTTACCTCTCCGGAAGAGAGGGCTTGAACAAGGAGTTGACAAGCGTTGAAGCATTAAAACTTCTTAAAGGAAGGGAGTGGGAGGAATTCTTCCTCGCAGCTGACGCGGCAGAGTTTGGAAGGGTTAAGCAAGGAGTAAGAGTTTTCCAAGAATGCTTAAGAATTGCTAAGCGATTCGTGAAGTAGTGCCGCCGCCGGGATTCGAACCCGGGACTTCCACGTTGCACCTTTCAGCTAATCACAGCCTTTTGAAAGGCTCATCGCTCAAAGCTTATGAGCGTGGTGCTCTAACCAGGCTAAACTACGGCGGCGCGGGTCATGGAGAAAGGTCTTGCTTTATAAAGTTAGCTATGCTTTCAGCAACCTTTTTAATCTCTCCCTCGCCGTAAGCGTACTTCTTCACAGTTATGGCGCGGTCCCCTTCAAACCTAGGCACTAAGTGGAAGTGCACGTGGAATATCATCTGGCCAGCCGCCTTGTTAGTGTTAGCCACTAGGTTGAACCCGTGCGCGTTAACCGCTTTCATAACCGCGGGCCCCACTTTTTGAACAACTCGGAGCAATCCCTCACCCAAAGAGGGGTTCATTTCCAAAACGTTAGAGTAGTGCTTCTTAGGAACTATTAAGGCGTGCCCCTTGTTAGTAGGCATGATGTCCAGGAAAACCGAGAATTCCTCGTCTTCATACACCTTCTCGCTCGGTATTTCCCCAGCAATTATCTTGCAGAACAAGCAATCCATGAACTCACCTCACAAGTACTTCTTCACCTCTTCCAAGCTTCTAACCTTTTCAGGGTAATCTCTTCGGTCCCTCCTGTCAAGCAGGACTGCCTTTATCCCTGCTTGCTCCGCCCCCTTCACGTCTGTTTCCAGCGAGTCGCCTATCATTAACACGTCCTCCTTTCCGAGGCCGAGCTTCTTCAACGCCTTCTCGAACAATGCAGGGTCTGTTTTTAACAACCCTTCCTTGTAGGAAAGTATTATCGCGTCGAAGTACTTAGCCAACTCAAACTTCTCAATTACTCTCTCAATGCTGGGGGGAGTGTTGGATATCAACCCTAACTTGTAGCCCTGCTTCAACTCTTCCAGCAACGGTACTGCTTCCGGGAAGGGCTTGCAGAGCAACTCGTTCTTGTTCCACATACCCACCAAGTTGTTTATCAACTCCTCGCTCGGAACTACTTCAAACTCTTCGCAAGCAGCGGTGAACGCCTCTTTCAAGTCAGGGAACGGCTTGGTCATGAAGGCTTTTTCAAACCTCACTATAAATTCCTGGAAAGGAAGGCCTGTCCTCATCATCCTCCACGCCTGCCTCACAGGGCTTGGGAAGACGCCGTTCTCAACAATGGTGCCCCAGAAGTCGAACAACACCCCTTTCATAAAGCATTGGGAGAACCCGCTGTTTTTAAAGCTTTCTCTCGTAAGCGTTGAGCAAGGCGAACACGTCCCAGTCCTTCAAATCCTGCTTTGAGTACCCGAGACGTTCAGCAATCCTCAACACTTCCTCCTCGTTAGCCGCCTCTATTTCAAGCAACGGAGGGATTCCTTCGTAGAGGTCAAGCATCACCTTCGCGTCTCTAAGGGAGTAAGTCTTCCTCTTCTTCACCAGCTTCAAGGTTTCCCTTAATCCAAGGCTCTTCAACAATTCCAACGCTTCTTCAAAGCTAGAAACTTGGACGTCTAACTCTTCCCTAACCTTGGCGACTCTGCCAGGCAGCGTCTTCTTCAAGCACACGAAGGATTTTTCGAAACAGTCCCCCTCCTCCTTCCTCACCCTTAAAGACACGCCTATGTTTCTTAACGAGTTGTTTGGAAAGTCAAGGTAAACCGTTCTTAGGAGAGCTTCTGACAGCAAGGCAGCGTTCAACGACTTCAGCTTCTCCTCCGCCGCTGCAACGTCTATGTTTAAAACCTTCACCTCTACCTCTTCCATCTCGGCCTTCCCTGGTCGAACAAGACCCTGCTCAAAAAGGGTTGAACTGGTTGCTGAGAGAAAAATGTTTGTTTAAACGAAGACACAAGCCCCACCCCCTCGCTGTGCGGAAAAGGAAGAGCTGTTTTTAAACCTTGTGATTTTAAAAAATTTAAACAAGTGTTCAAGGAGAAACAAGTCTTCCAAGCGTGGAGAACGCTTTCTTGAAGTTGGCATCGTAAAGAGTTACTGGGTGGAAGGGTTCCTTGTTAGCAATC
>CAZTPT010000028.1:0-8043 GCA_964615705.1 uncultured Methanosarcinales archaeon | reverse complement strand
GCTTGGACCGTCTAATCCAAGAAGCGAGGTCTACACCTCCCTTGAAAGAGGCGGATTTCAAACGCTTCAACACGCGCACCAACGAGTCAGGATACATCATAATAAAGAATAGTGGCAGGGATGCCTTACAGTCTGAAAAGTTCACCTTGGAGTTGAACCACGAAGTTGTTGACCGCGGTTGCCGCATAAAGGGGAGCATAGACCCGGGCTACACTTGCAGGTTAGAGTTTGACAAGGACTGTCAGAAAGGGGACGTTTTAGAAGTGAAATACGAAGGTAAAAGGGTTCACTTGAAGAATTGTTGAAAGCCGTGAAAGTTTTTTAAACAACTAAGTATTCTAACGGAGAAGTGGGGCGGGGCTCGACAGCAGGTGAAGCTTTTGCTTCGCTTAGGAAAGTCCCGACACCCCTCTTAATAAGAGGAAGCGGTCACTCCTGGAAGGGAGGCGCCGAACAGGCGCGGCAACCACGCAGAAACGAAACCCCCGCAAGGACTGGGATGACGCTGGTGAAGGCTTCGGCGACGAGGCTGAGATAACCCGCTGACGACCCTTGCGGAACGGGTGAAACGGTGAGCCCTGACCGGTGCAAGCCTTTTAGAGGCGCTTAGTAGAATGTCGAGGCAAGCCTTCCTTTCAAAGGGGCTTGACAGAATCGGGCTTACACCCGCCCCACTAACCAACCCTTTCTATTTCAAAGACAAGGTTCTTGCCCGCTAAGGGGTGGTTGAAGTCTATCACCGCTTTGGACTCGTTAACCTTAACCACTCTCCCAACACCCGACCTAGTCTTCAAGTAACCCCCTTCCTCTAACAGCAGCTTCCTCGTCAAGGTCTGCTCTTGAACCGTTAGCAATGCTGGTCCGAAAGGGGTTTTTATTATGGAACCATTTACAGGGTCTTGCCTCACCACGTAGTAATCGTTCTCCACCTCCACCACGGTGGAGTTCCAAAGCGTGCCTGGTAACCTTATCCTGTCTCCTTCCTCCACGTTTATCCTTATAGTTGCTGCGGATTCGTTAACGCTTAAAACATTGTAGGAAATCTCGCCGACCTTCACCAAGTCTCCTTCAGAGTGGTTTCCCAACTTCTTGAATTTCTCCAGGGATAACGTTAGGTTCCTGTTAAGCTTTAGAGTTCTGTTAACAGAGTCCGTCACGTCAACTTTTACTATCTTCGCTTTGTCAACCTCTCCATAAGCTTGTGAAGGGTTTAAAACAATTTCCTTCTTGTCACCAACCCTCATCCCTATCAACGCGTTCTCAAAGCCAGGTATAACCTTGCCTTGCCCAATAGTTACCTTCAAAGGGGTGAATGACTTCTTCTTAATACCTGCCGCTCTAGCAACTGACTCAACGTTTGTGTCAAACACCGTGCCGTTCTCAAACCTTCCAACGTAGTTAACCAGCACGGTGTCCCCCATTACGGCGCCTTTTTTTTCAGGCGTTTTAGAAGTGCAAGCCGTGAGGGTTAAAGAGGTGAGAACCAGCACTGTTAGCAACGCTTTCGGGAAGTTCATCCCTTCACGGAAAACACCGTTTTTTATAAAGCTTGGGTTTCACAGTTACAGAACCCTCTTTCACAAATTTTTAATACTCCTTCTTGTGCTTAGAAGCGTAGAAGTACAGTATCAGAGCTATTGCTAAGAGGGCCGCGACGAACACCACCCATTCAACCACCTTTGAACCCTTTGACTTCTGAGGAGGCGATTCATTCTTCGCTTCTTGCTCGGGCTTCGCTCCCGCCCCTTGCTCTTCACCACTTCCTTCTTTCTTTAGAGGAGTTCCTTCCTCCTCTCCTTGTTGTTGCTCTTGCTCAGCCCCTCCTTGACCGCCTTCTTCCCTCGCGGCTTCCTCTTTCTCCTCCTTGGCAGGGGCTATGGCGAAGTAGCTGAAGCCCGGAGTGGCGGCGGTGTACCTCACCTTCTTCAAGGCTTCCTCCTTAACAATCGTTGGGAGAGGGGTCCACTCCTCAGTGTACCTGTACAACTTGACGTCCCCAGCGTTCAAGCCATTCTCTTTTAACCAGGAAGTCTCCACTTCAAACTCTATCACGCCATCCGCGAAGTAAGAGGAGGGGACGTTGGTGAACCTCACCTCAAAGTAGCTGTGCGCCCCTGAAATCCTAGGAACTCCTGCTGGCAATGTGTACGTCTTAGCCACCTCCACCTTCATGTAACCCTTCTTACCCTGAACTGCCTTGAAGGACACCTTCTTAACAGGGAGCTTTAACCGGTTAATGTTGTACTCCTTTAACTCTCCTTCCTCCACCTTGGTGAAGACGAAGGTTGCTGAGTCCATGCTAGCCGCGCCTCCACCACCCCCTCCTGAAGTGGTCGTTGTTGAAGTGGTCGGGCTGGACGAAGTGACAGTTACCTGGAAAGAGGCTCCTAACTCAACGCTGGAGTTGAAAATGATTGAAGAATTGTTTGCCAGCACTGCTAAGAGCACTCCTTTGTAAGTCCCGGCTGAGGAAGAATTCATAGTTATTAGGACTGAAACTGTTTGGTTCACTGCTATCTGTGCCTGGGAAACGTTTACGCCTATGTTGGCGCCGCTGCTAGCTGAGGCGGTGAAGTTGTAAGTGGCGTTCGCCCTGCCGTTGTTCTTGATGGAGACCTTGAACTGCGCGTTGCTCCCAGTAGAGACTTGCTGGCTCATAGCGGTGGTGTTGGTGAATACCAAGTCGTAATTTGGCTTGAACACCGCTGTGAAGTAGCCAATGTCAGGGGTGGAGTTGAGGGTTATGCTGCTGTTCTGGTACTGCGTCGCTACTAGCTCCCACGTGTAGCTCCCGTTAGTGGCTGAGTATATCTTAACGTTAACGCTTTCAGAGCTCCCGTTGGAGAGGTTCACCTGAGTCACGTTTAAGAAGTAAGTGGCGGAGGCGCCTATGAAGTTCACGGACAAGTTGTAAACCCTGGTCACGTTGTTCTCATTCGTTAGTAAAACGTTGAAGCTCGCGTTCTGACCCTCCCACACAGACACGTTCATAGAACTCTGGTTTTGGAAGGTTAAGTTGTAAACCTCTCCTGTTCCTTGCACGGTGTAGGTTGAGAATCCGAGGGACACGGGTATCTTCCAAGTGGAGTTGTAAGGAGTGGAGCTGAGAAGTGTTGCTTGAGACGTCACGTCTGAGCAGTCTGACAAGTTATGCTCGTTGCACTTTATCAACTTGTTGCCGCTCTCAGGTATGACTATTATCACAGAGTCCACTCCAAGGTTTTGAGACATGTCCTGCCATTCCTGGTTTCCCAGACCGACGTATGTTTTGCCTGACTTGTTAGTCACGTTCAAACTGGAGGAGAGGTTGAAGTTAACCGCTTTTGCTATCTCCACTCCTTTAAACTCTATCTCCCACCCTGAGTAAGGGTTCTCAAACTTCACGCTGGCATTCACGAGGTAGGATGACTTGTTCACTGGAGTGCTGAAGTTCAAGTCCTCGTAAGAAGAACCGTTCCACAGTTTAAGAATTGTCTGGTTAATCAAGGGGTCTGGCGGCGGGACGAAGTCAAACTTTATCTGGAGGTTCTGGGCAGCGGTTGTCGTTGTGAAGTTGAGACAAGCGCTAACCGCGCAGTTGCCCGCCGCGTCGCAACTCTTAATCCTGTAATAATAAGTGGTTGACGGGTTTATGCCCACCACTGCTCCGTTCGAGTCTTTATCTTGGTTCTTGATCCCGAGGTCGTGCCACGGTTTGAAGTCGTCGGTGCTGAACAACAAGTCTCCTAAGTCGTTGAACGTGTATATCGCTGTTCCGTTGCTGCAAGCAGAGTGAAAAGTGACCGTCGCGTTGGTAGGCTCGTTTGTGAACCAGTGGAGGAAGACGAAGTCGTCGAACACCTCTGCGCTGTGGCCCAGGACGGTGGGGGCTTCCTTGTCGCTGGACGCGTTGTAGTTCCCTTGACACCAAGGAACCATCCTGCAGTCAGGGTCATCGCAGTTTGACAACCCGTCCAGGTCCTCGTCCCCTGTACCTGTGAAGCAGTCCTCGAAGGGCATGAACTTGCCCTGACCTACTAATGAGAAAGCGGTTCCGCACGCCAACGGGTTTTCAAAGCAGTCCTTAGGCTTGAAGTCAACAGCTCCAGGCGTGTAGTAAACTCCTTCCCCATTGCCCCCTGTAATGGTGTCGTTCGCTGTTTCCGCGGACGCGTTTTCCTCGTAAGCAGCAGCCATTAACCTCAAAGTGGATGTGGGGTTACCTATGTCTTTCTTAGCCACCGCGAGTATCGCAGCTCCTGCCTCGCAAGAAACCGGCTCGTTTATGAACGGGTCCGGCGGCGCCCCTGACAGCTTTGCAGGGTAGAGGGCGAACGACCCGTTAATGCACCTGAACCCCTTCCTAACCTCTAAGGGTTCTCCTGAACCGTTGTTGAGTATGTAGTAGTCAAACCTGTACTCGAATCCTGAGTGAATCGTTCCACTCAGGTTTGCGGAGCAACCATTGGACGCGTTGGCGTCAACGTCTAGCAAGTAGGTGTACTTGCTCGTCTTAGAGCCGTTGCACAGCAAAGAGGTTGAGCGTAGGTCCTTCACCATTATACCTAGGCCGAACGCTTTGCCCATGTCCTTCATCCCGAACCCTACAATGTCAATCTCTCCTGGCAAGCCGTCGTCAGGGTCGCTTCCCAGCTCCACGGGAGGCCCTTGGTCCATGTCTGAGAACAAGTCCTTCTTCATAGCCTCTAACGGGTCAAGGGTGCCGTAACCCCCTGTTAGGACGTCCACGTCTCCCCCGCAGAACGGATCCTTTGAGCAGTCAGGGTCGAAGCAGTCTAGCAAGCCGTCGTTGTCGTTGTCCTCTCCGTCAAAGCACAAGTATTCCGTGGTGTTGTCGTAGTTGTAGCAAACGTTCAAGGCAGAGCTCCAATTACCCCCTGCTCCGGTACAAGATGCTTGGTCAAAGCACCTGTTAAGGTTTCCAGGCCCGCATTGAAGAGCGGATTCGTCAAAAGTGCTGTAATCGCACCATTCATCCCCGAAGTAAGGGTCCTTCACCCACTTGCAACCAGCACCCATCCCTGTGGGGTCGGGGTATGCCGAGTTGGAGCAGGTCTCGTTGGTGTAGCAGAACCTGCAGTCCTCGTCGCAGCTGCCCTTGCCTGACAAGTCTACCTTGGAGAAGTCCTCCACGCATATCTTTGCGCCGTTGTCGTTCCAAGTCTTAGCGTCCGGAGGTAGTATTGGAGGTGCGTCCACGGCCATACACTTCCCCTTAGCCCCTGTGAGGCAGGCGGAGGTGGAGTTACAAGCCCCGCAGAACTCTGAGCAAGTCATCTGCGAGAAGTCCGGGTCGCAAACCTTTTCAAAATCCCGCCACACGCACTTGTCAGCTCCTGTAACGTTGTTGGTGTTGTTCTCGCAAGCCGTCTTGTTGGTGAAGTCGTACTGGGTGCAGGGATGCATGTCTTCAAACATGTAATCCTTAGGACCCCCAAGCACTATCTTGTCGGAGAAAGATCCGCCTGAGTACGCGCCTAACTGGTCAGCGGGGGGTTGCCCAAGGTAGAACGAGTTTGTCTCGAAATTCATTCCTTTCAAGTTGGGCAGGGCCGACTCGTTTACGGCGAACATCACCACTCCCGGTGTTCCGCAGGAGATGTTCACGCTCACGTTGTACAGAGCGCCTTGCAACGTGCTGAAACAATCAGTCGCGGAGTCGTTGTTGGCTTGGCAAGTAGTTCCTACAAGACTTTGGTTGAACTCTTCAAAGCTCGCGCTTCCATCGCCGTAAACCCAAACCCTGAACTCCGATCCAGGGTAGCAAGGGTAACCCTGCATTCCTTGGCAACCAGTTGAGAAGTTGTTGTCAGAGTTGAACTCTACCGCCACTGCCCAGCCGCCCATTCCCGAGCCCTTCGTTCCGCCGCAGGCTTGTAGGTCTGTAAGGTTAGGAGCGACGACCTTCCAAGCTATGAATCCGTCGGCTCGGTCAACCCACACAGCGCCCAAGTCGTAGACCGACTCGTTGTTAGGGCACTTCTCCCCCACGCTTAGCTGCGCTGGCGGAGAGAAAGGGCCTTTGCATCCAGGCCCATTGGCGGCGTAGGGAGGCGCCGTCCCGGAGAAAACCTTGAACGAGCCCCAATTAACCGCGGCCGCGGAGGAGGCGAGTAGCAAGGCGAAGATTAAAGAGGAAAGTAAGTGTTTGCTTCTTACTATTCTTCCCAGCATCTCTCCCTACCCCTTTTTTAACTAACAATCACTCTTCTTCTATTAATTGATATTTAAAACTTTCGCCAACCCTTTTTTAGAAAAACTTTTTATAACCCTGGATAATACCTCTCGGTGATGGCTCGGAGGAGTGACAGGATAAGCATGCCCACCTCCACGGCTGGGATAACGAGATACTTTGAGGATTACAAGACGAAGTTCTCCCTCCAACCAGGCCACGTAATACTGATAATACTAGTCATTATAGCGCTGGTGTTGTTCCTGCACTCTTACGGCAACGCCTTCTTCCAAGGGTGAAACAATGATTCCCATAAACAAGCGCCAGATGGAGCGGTTGATGAAGCAGATGGGTGTGAAGCAGGAAGACGTGGAGGCGTTAGAAGTCGTGATAAGGTGCCCTGACAAGGAGATAGTTATCAAAGACCCTTCTGTAGGGAGGGTTGAGATGATGGGCCAGGAGACCTGGCAGATAACGGGCTTTGCCGAGGAGAGAGAGCTAGACCCCACTCCTGATATTTCAGAGGAAGACGTGAAAACCGTCATGGAACAAGCGGGTTGCTCTTTGGAAGAGGCAAGGCAAGTCCTTGAAGAAACCAAGGGGGACTTGGCGGGAGCGATACTCAGGATTTCCAAAGAGGATTAGGAAAACACCAGTTTGAACAAATCTGCCTTTCTCAACACTTCCTTGTAACCCTTGAAGTGGCTTGTTAAATCATTCCAAGAACTCGCTTTCAAGAAGCCCTCAGCTCCCTCATTCCAAGGGTAGCCAGGGTCAAACAGCACCTTCAAAACGTCTTCCTCCAAGGAAGAGAGATTCCCAACGAAGTCATCCACGAACCAAGCAATGTTTTTCTCCCTGCAGTAACGCGCCTTCGCCTCGCAGCTAAACTCGGCGTGGTAAACATCTGAGAAAACCCCTGGCAACAAGGATTCAACGTTACCCAGTGTTTTAGGCTCAACCCACTTCGGCCTACCAGTCACTAAGTATAACTCGAACCCCTCCTCTTTCAAAAACCTCAACCCCTCCTCAGCCCCTTCAACCAAGGGCAGCGTTGAAAACCTTTCTGAGTGGTAGAACTCTCGCAGGGTTTCAAAGTCTTCCAGCAAGGGGTGCCTGTAATAGAGTCTGAACTCTTCCCTGGACAAGCAGAGATTGAACCTTTCATTAACGAACGACACGTAAGCATCTATGCTTTTAAGAACCACGTCGTCGCAGTCCACGCCTACCCTGTAAGGATTCTTCACCAATTCCTGCCAGTTCATCGCCTCAGAGGAAAACCTGTTTTTTTAATAATTTTTCATTTCAAACATTTCCAAAGCTTTTTATAGTTTTAAGCATGTAAAACCTTTAATGCGCCGCTTTGAAGAACTGTTGGAGGAGGCGTCTGAGAGGTTAAGAGTTGCTGACCACTTGCTAACAGTCACTTACCCCTTGGTGAAGGACCCTAAGCTTTTAATGGAGGTGGTTAAAGGGTTGCAGGACTGCTTGGTAAAGTGCATTAACTCATTGATTGAGAAAGACTTGTTTTACAAGTTCATAGACCCCTTGCCAGAGGCATTCCCCCAACGATTCATGGTTTTCAGAGAGGTTGCCAAGCGGCACGGCTTTAAAGAGGAGCACTTCTCCTTGGTAAGGGATGTTGAGGAGTTGGTTGAGAGGCACAAGCAAGCGCCCTTGGAGTTCTCAAAGAAAGGGGAATTCGTGATTTGTAGCGACAACTTCCAGGTTAAGAAGTTGTCAGTTGAGGACTTAAAAAAACAAGTTTTAAAAGCAAAAGAGTTTTTATCCCTTGCAGAGAGGGCAGTGAAGGAGGATGTTAGAGTCTTTGGAAGAGGCTAAAGAGGACTTGAAAAGGGCTGAACACTTGT
>CAZTPT010000027.1:0-8084 GCA_964615705.1 uncultured Methanosarcinales archaeon | reverse complement strand
CTGAGGAGCGTTTTTCTTTTGGGTATAGGAGGGTGGTTAATTATTTTGGTGAGGAGTTTTAAGCTCTTAATACTTGGTTATGGGTTGGTATTGGTAGGTTTTCTGTCCGTAGTTGGTGGTGGGGCAGCACGCTGCTCCTAGTCCTTGGCTGTAGAACTTGCTTGTTGGGTCTGTGTATGGTTTGACGCAGTCGGGGTCGTTCCACCAGCTAGCGTTTTGCCCTCTTCCTAGGTTGGGGTCGTCGTAGGGGTAGTTGCAGGGGTATGCGAGTGGTTGGGCTGGGTCGTAGCAAGGGAGGGGTGCGTCAACGCATTTTTTGTTGATTTTGTCCCATCGTTGCCCGTTTGGGCAGCAGTGTGCTGCTCCGTTCGGGTCTTTGTTGGTTGTGTCGCAGTAGTAGCCGTCGGTGTTTAGGTCGCTGGGTTGGTCTCCGGTGCTTCCTTTGCAAGGGTCTCCCACTTTGGCGGGGGAGTCGCATTTGTTCCACTCGCACTCCTTGTGATTATTATTCCAAGTGGATGCAGCGTTGCACCTCACGCACAAGTCAGTGCCGATGCATTGATAGTTAGACGCTTCCAACGTCTCGCTCCCGTCCAGCGTTGGGGTGCAGTGCTGGGGGCAGGTGTCGTAGCAGTGATTATTCTTGCAAAACCTCGCCCCAGTATCCCACCCGCAGCAATCACTGTCCTGAGTGCAATTATTGCAAGGGTCCACGCCGGTAGTGTTTATGCACAACACCTTCTCAAATTCCAGGCACAGAGTTACCCCGTCAAAACACACGCAGTCCCTGTTACACCCCCAACCAGTGCAAGTGGTGACCATGTCCAACTGGCCGTTGTAAGTCGTTTGAGTGCAAGAATTGCCAGGCGCGCAAGCACCAGGCCCGCAGTCAATGTCCTCAGCGTCGGTTTTGCCGTCGCAGTCGTTGTCCAAGCCGTCGCTGCAATCAACTTCCTTCCCGCAGTTCTGCCCGCCACTGCAACAATTATACCCCGCAGGGCACGACGTCCTAGTGCAACCGTAATCATTAGTCGTGCTGCAAGGACTTAGAAAGGTGGAGTTGTCAGAGCAGTCAAGGTCGTTGCAGTCAATCTTCCCGTCGCAGTCGTTGTCCAAGCCGTCGCTGCAACCATTCGCCTGGTTAAACTCCCTCCCGCAAGGCTGGTCGCTTGACAAGTCGCAGCAATTATAACCGTTAGGGCAAGTCCTGGAGCAACCAGCGGTGTCCGTCTTGTCACACTTGTTAGAGTAAGTGGAAGTGCAACTCTTCTTACAAGTGCAGCCACAAGTGACTGGGTCGCACTCGGCATAATAACCCGAACCACAATTATTGGTTTCAACTCTGCAGATGTCGGACATAGGGTCGTATTGGCAAACGCACTGAGTCGCTGCTCTAACGCTCGGAGTCCTAGCAGTTAAAGCCAAGAAGAGGGAAGCGAGTAAAGCCAGCCCCACCAATAACGCCTTGCCCATCAACGCTCATAACAATTAATCTTTTATTTAAACTTTTCCAAAACCAAGCTAAACCTTTATAAATGAAGGGTTGTTCACGCCGCTCATGAACCAGTGCTCGTCGTGCAAGGCCCCCCTGGCGAACCAGCCAGGCTCAGCATCATTCCCGTGCCCTAACTGCGGGAAGACCACGATTAACAGGTGCAAGCACTGCAGGGAAGTGGTTGCCAAGTACACCTGTCCCTCTTGCGGGTTTGAAGGACCCAACTAGAAAGGTGTTCGGAATGGCTCTCGTATACGTGACTGTGAAGGTTATGCCCGCCGGGCTCGAAGTCAACTTGGAAGAATTGAAAAGCGTTATCTCCTCCAAGATAAAAGAGAAAGGAAACCTTGCAAGGGTGGAGGAGAAACCAGTCGCTTTCGGGTTGAAAGCGTTGGAAGCAGTGTTCACAATACCTGAAGAAGAAGGCGGGACGGACGAGTTAGAAGAAGAACTAAGAAGCGTTGAGGGAGTGCAATCAGTCACCGTGGTTGACGTGAGGAGAGCGATAGGGTGACATCTCAACGAGAAGGGAATTCTTCAGCAACGAGTAACTCCCCAAAGCCTCCCCTGACAACGAAGACTTCCAAGTCGGAGTAATAACCCTCCGCGGAGTCCCTGGCGAGGTAGAAAACCCTGCCCGAGCCACCAGCGTAGACCCCGCCAACCCTCTCCAAGCGTTGAGGAGGCTTCAACCACAACTCCCCGTCAACCAAGCCAACCCCTAACACTTCCCGCGAACCCCCAGATGCTAACTCTAAGGAAGCCTCCCCTCGCGAAACCCTCAAGCGCAGCGAGGAGTTAGAAACCCTGATAAGTTCGGGTTGGCCTTCAAGCCTCAACCCTCCCCCTTGAACGGTGAACCACTCCTTAAAACCACCCACTGCTAAGAAGCCCTTCAAAACCCCTGAAGCGTTCAACAACTCAACCTTGAACGACCCAGCGCGCAAGTCTTTGAACTCTGCGAAGCCACCACGCAACCCCTTGAACTGGAAGAAAGCAGTGTCCCCCCTCGGAGGAGTCACTGCTAACAAGTCGCCAGGCTCCGCCAAGCCAGAGCCCAAAACTAACCTCTCACCCACCCCTCCCTTCACGAACCCGTCACTGTAGGAAACCAATGGCACCTCGTAGCCGTCAAGCCCTAAGTACAAGGAATTCCCAGTCCTAAACCTTAAACCCTCACCTCTAGTCGGGAAAGCGTTGAAAGATATCCTCAAATGCTTCAAGAAGTAAGGATTCCTCAAAACCGAAGCCAAGTCCTCCCCCTCCCCCAGCACCGCTTCACCCTTCAAAGGTTCAGCGCCTACTTCCACCCTTAAAGAACCAGGCTCGAGCCAAGCCCTCACCCCGAGCAAGGGCTTAGAATTCAGCAAAGCCCTCCCCTTGCCAAGCACTAAAACGTCGCCGCCCTCAGACACTAACACCAAGTCCTTCAAAGTGGAGTCCTCCACCCTGTACGACTCCCCGAGAAGCCACAAATACCCCCCGACGAAGTCTATGAAGGAGCCGCCTCTAAGCCTTAACTCCAACTCAAAAACCGGTTCTCCCTCCTCCCACGCTAAGAAGTAACCAACACCTTCCCCGGACGCCTTGAACAACAACCTCCCACCCCTCAACCTCAAGAACTGCTCGTACCAACCCCGCTTGAACAAGCCTTGAACAGAGGAACTCCTAAGCAGCTTGGGAAAGTCGTACTTGGAAAACAACGGGGTTGCTCGTTGAACGCTCTCGTTGTAGTGAAGGAGGAACACCTCCCTCCTGTCCGGAACCCTTAACCGGCGAGGCGGTTCCAACCCTGCCACGCCCTTAACCCCTCCCTCCTCCAAGCCCTCTTCACCAGTTAATGGAGGGACTTTCTCAATAACAGGCCTCACGACCCTGTCAGGAACGCTTGAAGGAGCGTAGTAACTCGTTCCGAGAGACTCCTCCTCAGTGCAAGCAGTCAAGACGAGCAACGCCGCCAAGACAACGACCCACTTCATACTCAAAACAACCATTGCGAACCCTGTTATAAATAAGTTTTGGGGAAAGACGGAGAAGGGTTTTTAAAAGAAGCGCTCCTACCAAGAAACCATGGCTAAGACGAGGAGCCCTATCGTGGCTGTCCTGGGACACGTGGACCACGGGAAGTCCAGCATACTAGACGCGGTGAGGCGCAGCGACGTCACCGCGAGGGAGGCTGGGGCGATAACGCAAGCAATTGGTTGCTCCATAGTCCCGATAAGCGTGGTTAAGGAGAGGTGCGGACCACTCCTGGAACGCTTCAAACTAGACTTCAAGATACCCGGCTTGTTATTCATAGACACGCCTGGACACGCCGCTTTCACAAGCCTCAGGAAGAGGGGGGGCGCCTTAGCCGACATAGCAGTACTCGTGGTTGACATAAACGAGGGCTTCAAGCCTCAAACAGTGGAAGCGGTAGAGATACTTAAGAACACTAAGACGCCCTTCGTCGTAGCTGCTAACAAGTTAGACCTCGTCCCAGGCTACGAGAAGAAAGCGGAGTACTTGCTGGAGGACTTGAAAGCCCAGCCAGGAAAAGTTTCAGCAGAAGTGGATAACAAGGTGTACCAGTTAGTAGGAGAGTTGCACGACAAGTTCAACTTGTTAAGCGAGCGCTACGACAGGGTGTCAGACTTCACAAAGCAAGTCGCGATAATACCGTGCTCTGCAAAGACGAGTGCAGGGATACCGGAGTTGTTAATGATGGTGGCAGGCCTGTCCCAGAAGTACTTAGAGCAAAACTTGAAGGTAGAGGTTTCGGGACCCGCGCGCGGAACAGTGCTAGAAGTCAAGGAAGCCAAAGGATTAGGAGTCACCGCGGACGTCATACTCTACGACGGAACCTTGAGCGTGAACGACACGGTGATAATAGGAGGTTTAGAAGAACCCGTAGTCACGAAGGTTAGGGCGTTGCTGGAACCGGCTCCACTCACCGAGATGAGGGATTCAAAGGCGAGGTTCGTCCAAGTGCGAAGCGTGAGCGCCGCCACGGGGGTTAAGATAAGCGCCCCCGGCTTGGAGAAAGTGCTGGCAGGGATGCCCCTAGTCAGCGGGGACGTTGAGAAAGGAGTGCGGGAAGTCCAGTCAGAAGTGGAGGCGTCCCTCATAACGGACGGGAAGGAAGGCGTGGTTGTGAAGGCGGACAGCATTGGGAGCTTGGAAGCAGTGCTCCAAGTGTTGAAAGAGAGAGGAATCCCTGTGTGCAGGGCAACCGTTGGCTCAATAACTAAGAAGGACATAGCAGCTGCTGAGGCGTCAGGGGAGAAGAACCCTTTGCACAAGGTAATAGTGGGGTTCAACGTTGAACCAGTGGATGCCTGCGAGGTCAAGGTTATAACGAGCAACGTCATCTACAAGTTAGTGGAGGAGTTGGAGGAGTGGCAGGGCAGGGCGGTGAAGGAGTTTGAATCCAAGCGTTTAGGCTCTCTAACCAAGCCGTGCAAGGTGGAGTTCCTCAAAGGATACACGTTCAGGCAGAGCAACCCAGCAATAATCGGGGTGGAGGTGTTGAAAGGCACCCTCCGAACAGGGACTCCCCTCATGAACGAGCAAGGCGTCGTGGTAGGCGTTGTTAAGAGCGTGAAGTCAGAGCAGGAAAACGTGAGCCAAGCGTCCAAAGGGGAGCGAGTGGCGGTGGCTCTTCAAGGAGCAGTGGTGGGTAGGAACTTGAAAGAGGGCGAGTCCTTGCTGAGCAGCTTGTCAGAGGGCGAGTTTCGAAAGCTTAAAGAGTTGAAGGGTTGCTTGTCAGAGGACGAGTTAAGCGTTATGAGGGAAGTAGCCTCTGTTATGAGGAAGGACAACCCTGTGTGGGGCGTGTGATGAAGCACTTGAAACGTTTAAACTCCAAGGAGAAGAGGAATGTCCTTGAAAAACTAAGAGAGCAATTCGGCTTTAAGGAAGAACTAGAAGGGTTGCTCTTCAAGAGCAACAAGGACAAGTACTACCTCGTCTCTGAACGGTTCGCCGAGCTCAACGTGGAAGGGTTGAGGATAGACTCCCTCGGCTTGTACGTTTTCAAGCAGCACGGCCCCCTCTTAAGACCCAGCTTTGAAGGCAGCCAATTAATAGGGCCTGCTTCTTCCAAGAACGTTTTAACCATTTCAAAAAGCCAACTCCTCCGCTGGGTTAAAGGAGAGGACTTGGAGTTAAGCGTGGATGGTGACGGCTTCTTCATAGTGAGGCACGGCTCTGACTACTTCGGCTGCGGCAAACCAGTGAGAGGTGTTTTTAAGAACTACCTCTCCAAGAGCAGGCGTTTAAAGACGGACGCGATACCCTTCTAACTCGCAACCGTTTCAGAAGTTTCAAAAGTAATCCTTCGCGCCGAGCAGCAACGATACGTAGCCCTTAACCCGGGACCACTCGTCCCAACGCTTAACCCTCTCCCTCATCTTCCTCAACTGGTAATGGTCGTGCCTCAGCTTTGGGTGGTGCTCCGCTTTGTCCAGCATTCGCTTACTCATTATCTGAACCTCTGTGAGCAAGAAGCCCTCCCCTGACTGGTGAGCCAGCACCGCTTTCAAGTCTTGATAGCCGTTCTCCTTAGGATGGTTTATCCTATCCTTCTCCATTCCCTGAACCAAGTGGTAGCCCTCCAAGCGCTTCAACTCTTCCAACACGTCAAAGCATTGCTTCCTCCCAGGCGTTATTATCCGAACGGCTGTGAAGTCGTAGATGTTCTCGTGCTTTGAAGGGTCGTGGTTAACGCCTAGCAACTTGTCAGTTATCTTGGAAGCGAAGCTGTCCCTGAGCTTAACCCTCCCCTGAACTTCCAAGGCGAGCGGCTTCTTACGACCCTTTCCTGTGTAAGAATAGGCGTACCTCGCCAGGGCTGGCTCAATCATTGGTTGGTGGCCGTGGTCGTAGTCAAGCGAGTGGAGCAGCACCGGGAGCAATTCCTCCTCAGGGTTCCTGCTCAGCAGTTCTTGCAAGAAGTCCTCCAACGGAATCCTGCCCTGCACAATCACTCCTTGCCTCCCGCTCCTAGTCCTCGTGACTTCCTCACCCTCGTGGACCCTGTCCTCCAAGTTCAAGCAGTAACCCTTCACTTCAAAACTCTTCTCCACCGCTTCAAGGTTAGGCGTTATCAAGTGAGGAGTTAGTGCTTCCATCAACCCGTACACCCTGTTCTGGGCTTGAACCACCGCCTTGTTGTACTCCTCCCTCGCCTTCTCCACCAGCTCAGCATTCCTCGGCTTCACCAAGTAACCCTTGCGTTGCTCCTTTTTAAGAGCGTCTTTAATGCTTGCCAGCAACAAGTGAAGGGTTTCCCCTCTCAAAGCGTTGTCTATGGGGGTTAAGACTTTTCCCTGCTCAAACACTTCCTCTTTAGAAACAACGCCCATTCACTCACCCCTCAAAAGCCTGTTCACAAGATGTCCTCTATAGGCTTCTTCTTTTTCTCCTTCTTCTCCAACTCTTCCGCTTCCTTCTCCAAGTCCACGCCTAACTCTTTCAACGCGGCTATGTGCATCTGCATCAACTGCTCCACTATTCCCAGGATCCGGGCGAGTTCAGCTCTCTCCTTTGACAAAGTACTCAGGCAACCCTTGTGAAACCCTATCTTCTCATCCTTAGTCTCCTCTGCCATTCCAAAAACCTCCCTTTCCTCTCTCCAAACATTGCTCTTTCAAAAAACCAGTATTTAAACTTTTTCAAAAACAAGGTTTCAAAACACCTATATAAATCTTTCGTCATTCTAAAGTGGTTACCAGAGTTGTTGATGGGCCCGCGGAGATTCGAACTCCGGACCTCCCGATTTCAAAGAATCCTTATCAGTCGGGTGCTCCAACCAGGCTAAGCTACGGGCCCAAACGTCCCGGAAGGGATTCGAACCCTTGACCTCACGGTTAACAGCCGTGTGCTCTAGCCGCTGAGCTACCGGGACTTAGCAATCCCTTTGGAAAACTAACAATTTCTTTATATAATTTACCCTCCCACTTTCAAAAGCAGGCGTCTGGCGGGCTTAGACGAGTCTTGTTTGAAAGATTGTCCACCACCCTCTTAACCCTCTTCCCTCTCTCCCCGTCACCCTCGCCTGGGGTAGGGCGTGGCAAACACGGAACCTCACTCTTGAATAGAGCAATCAGTCCACGCCGCTATGATGATAAGAAGAAACACCTCTTCACTCACAACCCCTCTTTTAACTCTCCACTTATCAGCTAAACTCTTAACGATAATTTTAAATAAGTTTTTCCCTTGAAGTGTTCATGCACTCTTTTAACAAAAAAACTGTTCTTTTGACTTTATCAGTCTTAATTTTTAGTCTTGGAACCGTGACTGGGAATCCAATAGAGTGTTTTGATTTTGACAACGACAACTACACTTCTTTGGCAGATCTAACCTTTATATCAACTTTTTTCGGAGAGAATAAACCTGAACTAGATTTGAATGGGGACGGAGTGGTAGGAGTGTACGAATTAGTCGAGTTTAGCTTAAAATTAGGTTCTTATTGTTCTTCCAACACCACCCCTGGCTGCTCCCGTAGCAATAAAACTATAAAGGCAGGTGTTTGTGACGCTACTAATCAACCCTACTATTGTGATGATGGAGGGAGATATGTTTCTAACTGTCTATTTTGTGGTTGTCC
>CAZTPT010000026.1:0-8093 GCA_964615705.1 uncultured Methanosarcinales archaeon | reverse complement strand
GAGCTTCAAAGAGCGGTGTTGGAAGCAGAGATACCCCCCAAGATAGTGGAGGAGTTGAGAGACGCTTACGAAACCCTCGGAGTCCCTGAGAGGGGGGGCGCCGCAGAACTCGTGTCTTCCTCGTCAGACGTGTTCGTAACAGTCATACCAAGCCCTAACTACGCCTCCTCAGCACTCCAAGCGGTTGAGGGAGTGAAGGGGTTCCAAGCACTCGTCTCAGCGGTGAAGAAGGCTTGGAGTTCTTTGTTCTCCAAGGAAGCCTTCGAGGAGCGCAGCTCCCTAGGCGTGAAGGGGTTCTTCTCAGCACTACTCATAGTGAAGACGGGGGGCGCCGCTGCCTCTGCCACCGCGAGCTGCACCGATTCCGGCTCGATAAAGGTGGAGGCGTGGCTGGGAGTTCCCGCTCTCGGCAAGGAGTTGGAGAAGGACTCATACGCCGTGTCCAAGGAAGGATTGTCCTTGGAAACCCACCAAGTGGTTTACCAACCCTTCAAGCTGGAGTACTCCGAGCAAGGATTGAGGAAGGTTCCCTTGGAGGGGAAGGGCAACGGTCAAAAACTGGACGACAAGACAGTGGTTGAACTCGCAAGGCTTTCCAAGAAGGCGTCCTCCATACTTGGGCGCGGCGTTAAGCTAAGCTACGTGGTGAACGGCAAAGGAGAGGTCAAGGCCTTCCTCGCCGAGAGGTTGCCAAGAGAGGAGCAACGCTTACAAGAAGAAGCGCCTTCTGAAGAAGGCGGAGTCGGCGGCGAAGAAGCCTCGCTGAGCGAAGTGCCTTCTCCCCAACCAGCAGGGAAACCGTTTGTAGAGCCAAGTGCTGATGAGGAACCAGTCCAAGTTGAAGAACTGGAAGAGCCACCCGCGCCTCCAAGCCCTGAAAGCGAGGGATTAGGAGGAGAGCTGCCAGTTAGCGAGGACTCCGAGCAACCCTTCTTCACCGGGAAAGTAGAGGACTCCGAATCGGACTTCTTGAAAGGATTGGAAGAAATTGAGAAGAGCCTCCCCGAGGCAACAGGCTTGGAAGAAGAAGGAGAAGAGGAGCGAGGAACAACCTCTTCAGAGGAACAAAACGTGGAAGAACCCTCTTTAGAAGAAGAACCTTCACAGGAGGAACCCTCTGAAGAATCCGTCTTGGAAGAACCCCAACCTCCAAGGACTGGAGAGGATTACGTAATAGGCGGAGAGGAAGGCTTAGGAGAAGGCGTTGAAGCTGAAAAGCCCTCCTTGGAGGAAGCAGTGGAGGAAGACGTTGAGTTGTCAGCAGAGGAATCCTTGAGCCCTGCGTGGCAGGAGAGGATGAGGGAAGTGGATGAAAAGGTGGAGAAGGTTTCCAAGCTGAGAGAACTCGCGAGGAGGGTTGAGGAAGCCGCCTTGGACGGTGATGAGGACTCCTTCAAGAAGGCTTTGAAACAGCTGGACAGAGAGGTTCAAGAGTTGAAGAACAAGGATTCCGCTTCGCCTTGATTTAAACACTTTATTAAACGTTCATTTATTTCCTCTTATTTATATCTTCACAATGCTCGCACCCTTTTCCTATGTTCTTCGCCGTTAAGTAGTTGGAAATCAATAGTAAAACTCCGCTAACCACTCCTAGTAATGTTCCATACTTGAGTATGGCTAATGAGCCGGAAAGTCCTAGCAGGGATATTATTAAGGGCTTGCAGAAAGGGCAAGAAGTGGCGAAGAAGCTTATCAGAACGCCACTCGTGCCCGTAACTTTAGATGAGAGGTTCTTTTTCTTATCCTTGAAAGCAAACACTTGAAAAGCCACCAACAACCCTGCTAAGAGGGGCAACACACCTACTAGCAAGGACCCTTTCAAAGTGAACGCCATCCTAGCGTTTTGAACACCCGCCCTTACATCCAATTGATTTGTCATCACCGAGATTAACACTGCGTATACAAAGCTTGAAGCGAGGAAGATTCGGGTGTAACCTTTCCTTTCCAGAACCTTCCTCGCCACGCTGGTGGAACGCTTCACTTCTTCTAAGAAGGCGTTCATCTCACTCAGAACACACGCGCCCAACCACTTTTTGTAAGTCTTCCAAACTCGGCTTGCCCTCTATTGCCAGCACTCCGTCAACCACTATGCTGGGGACGCTTCTTATCCTGTAATGCTTGGCAGGGGGGCAACACTCATCCCCCTCGCACTTATGCACCACTACCTCGCTCTCCTTGCAGCAATCACTGTTCTTCACCATCTTCACAGTCTCCCTGCAGAGGGGGCAGTCCGCGCTGAATATCTCCACCTTGTGCTTCACATCTTCACCTCCTAGCAAGGTTTATAAAGTAAACCTGCTTTCTAATAGAAAGTAAAGGTTGTATTTAAATTGAGAGGTTTAAGAATGGAAAGTGATAATGCTTACCCAGAGGAAACCGCGTCTTGCCCGATGAAGTCAAGAAACGGTTACTGCCCAAAGCCTTTAGAGCAAGCATCCTCCTTCCTCAGCAAGAAGTGGGCAATATCCATAATAATAACCATCGGCAACTTCGAACATTTAAGGTTTAAAGAGGTCCAAGCAAGGATTAAGGGAATCACTGCGAAAACCCTTACAGACAGGCTGAGAGAGCTTGAAAGAGAAGGCGTTCTGAGAAGGAAGGTGTACCAAGAGATACCTCCACGGGTGGAGTACTCCCTCACTGAGAAAGGTGTTGAACTGAGAAACGCGTTGAAACCGCTCATGAAGTGGTGCGAATCAATCGGTTAATAGCTGCTTGGGAAAAAAGAAAAAACTTTAAAAACAACGCTTCCCTCCTCTCCACTGCGATGGAACGAGTTGGTTGCCTTCATAGCTGATGAATACTTCTCAAAGGTAGTTGTTCCTACGCGGTGGCCGTGGCGTAATGGTAGCGCAGGAGACTGTGGACTATTGGCCGAAATCTCCAGGAGCGGGTTCGATTCCCGCCGGCCACCCTTTCAAGATTCTCGGAGGCGTCCCTGTGAGCGGCTTTGAACCAGTGAAGGGGTTCAAGGATTATCCTCCAGAGGAGCAAGCGTTCAGGGAGGAACTCGTCTCAGTGCTGGCGAAGTGGTTTAAGAGGTACGGCTTCCAACCCTTGGAGACGCCGATAGTTGAGAAGTGGGAGGTCTTGTCAGCGAAGTACGCGGGCGGCTCAGAGATACTCAAAGAGGCTTACCGCTTAACCGATCAAGGGGGGCGGGAGCTCGGATTGAGGTACGACTTGACAGTCCCCCTCGCAAGGTTCGTGGCTTCCAAGCCGAACTTGAAGATGCCTTTCAAGAGGTACCAGGTAGGCCCTGTTTTCAGGGACGGACCTGTGAAGAAGGGGCGCCTGAGGCAGTTATGGCAGGCAGACGCTGACATAGTCGGGTCTGAGTCGTTGGAGGCGGACGCTGAGTGTTTAAGGCTCGCGCTTGACGTGTTCGAAGACTTAGGGTTAAGCGTGGTGGTCAAGCTCAACAGCCGGAAGTTCTTGAACGAGTTGGTGAGCGTTGCGGGAGTGGAGGATTTTGAAGCCGCGGTGATAGCGTTGGACAAGCTGGAGAAATTCGGCGGGGAAGTGGTTGTTCAAGAAATGGTTGAGAAGGGGATTCCTAAGAGTCAGGCAGAGGAGTTGCTCAGGCTGGCGCTCCTCCCATCCGAGGAGTTGAAGGCGTTGCTGCCAGGGTCAAAGGGTTTAAGCGAAGTTGACAAGTTGCTCTCCCTAGTCAATGATTCAAGGGTGGTCTTCACTCCCTCGCTTGCGAGGGGCTTGGCTTATTACACCGGCTCCATCTTCGAGGTTTACTCCTCCAAGCTCGACTCCTCCATCGCCGCAGGAGGGCGTTACGACGACCTCATAGGGTTGATGACCGGCAAGAAATTCCCCGCAGTGGGTATAAGCTTCGGCGTGGAGCCTTTGAGCGAGGTGTTGAGGGGCTCTTTCAAGGCTTCCACCTCCGCCCAGGTAATGGTTATGCCTATCAAGCAGTCCTTGGAAGGGGTGCGGGTCGCGTCTTACTTGAGGCGGAAGGGGTTGAGGGTTGACTTGGACGTGGCTGAGAAGTCCATCACTAAGAACTTAGACTACGCTAACAGTTACAAAGTCCCCTACGCCTTGATAATCGGCAAGAGGGAGGTTGAGCAACGCGTTTACACCTTGAGGGATATGAGGAGCGGTGAAGAGTTCAAGCTAGGATTGGATGAAGTGTTCGAGAAGCTCAGCAAAGAATTTTCCCTGCCTCCTCGTTAACTATTTCGCAGTTCTCCTTCGTGGCCGGCTCCTCGCTGGAAAGGCTTAAGGGGTAAACGGTGGAGTAGCTCGCAATCCTCTCAGGATTAGTGATTGCTGAGTCATACAACACCCACGCCTTGCCCGCTGAGTAGTCAACCTTCGCGTTCGCCACTCCTTCAGAGCTTGAAAGCAGGCTTTCCAAAGCTACGGCGCAGCCCCCGCAACTCATCCCTTCCACTTTGAACGTTGCCAGCACTGGTTTTTGAAGGCTTTCCTCCCTCGCTCCGCCAGTGGCTGAACCTTTTGAAGAGGTTCTCCTTGCCTGGCAACCGCTAAGAACGAACAAGGCTGCCAGGACCGTTATTAAGAGCAGTTCCTTCTTTTTATCCATATTCATCCTCCTAGGTAAACCTTCCTCGCCAGCGCTGTCGCGAGGTAGTACTTCAGGAACAAGAGTATGGCAGCAAACACCACGAATGAGAGAAACGCTTCTTTCCAGTGCTTCTTCAACCCTTCAAGGTTGCACTCATTCCTCCCTTTCAAGTAAGCAACGAAGCTTGCTGTGAAGAACAGCAAAGCCAAGGCGAGGAATAGGTTGGAGTATTTCCCAACGGCTAACGCTGTGGAGACGCCTCCCAATCCTAGGAGTACTATGACCACAGGCCCTATACAGCACAAACTCCCAAATAAGCCGGCGAGGGAACTCCTAGCCAGCAGCTTCTTCTCTTCTTTGTTCTTATCCGGTTTCTTCAAGGCTTCTTGCACTCCTTGTCGCTGTACTCGCAGAACACGCAGCACTTCTCAACGGCTTTCACAAGTTTTCCGCAGGACCTGCAAGTGTAGACAGGCAGGCACCCTTTCTCCGGCATTTCCTCTTCTTGCTCTGCCCCGCAGAACGGGCAGTGAAGCACTGCTTTCATCCTTCACCCCCTGCCTTTTCAAGAGCTGCCTCTATAGCTTCCTTGTCAAACCCTATTATTACTTCACCGTCAATGTCAAGAACAGGAACTCCTGCTTGGCCGCTCTTCTCCCTCATCTCTTCCAACGCGTCAGGGTTTTCCAACACGTCTTTCTCCTCGTAACTCACGCCTTTGCCTTCCAGGTAAGCCTTTGCTAGCTTGCAGTAAGGACAGGTCTTAGTGGTGTATATGGTTACTTTCACGTTTTCACCTCCAACGTTTCCAACCCTTTAAGGGTGGCGCAGCTCTTCAACTTTCTCCCGTAACGCTCCAGGTGCCTCTCGGCAAGCCTTAACGCGGGCAGCACTGTTTCCTCGTTCAATCGGTAAATCCTCCACCTCCCCTTGTTCTCAGCAGTTACGAAGCCGCAGTTCTCCAAGCACTTCAAGTTGTGGGAGACCCTGCTCTGCTCCATGCCCGTGGCTATGCATATTTCTTTCACTGTGAGGGGGCTGTTTTTTAAGGCATTCACTATGGCGAGCCTGCACTCGTTACCCAGAACTTTGAAGAACAACCAACAAGACGTCATATGAAAAAAGAATCATATATCTTATTTAAATCTTTCCCTTACGCTCCCAACACTTTTTTATAATCAAAGCCCTTACTCTTACGCATGAAATTTGCTCACTTAGCGGACGTGCACCTCGGCGCGTGGAGAGAACCTAAGATGAAAAAGCTGGTCCTTCAAGCCTTCTCGCAAGCAGTCAGCCAGGTCTTGAAGGAAGGAGTTGACTTCGCAATAATAGCAGGGGACTTCTTCAACACCAGCATGCCAGGGATAGAAGTGGTTGAACACGCTGTAAAAGAACTGGTACGGCTTAGAAAAGCAGGGATTCCAGTATACGTGGTTCCCGGCAGCCATGACTTCTCAGCGTCAGGCAAGACTATGCTTAACGTTTTGGAAGAAGCAGGGCTAATGACCAATGTTTGCAAAGGAGAGGTTGAGGACGGCAAGCTTAAACTAAGGTTCACGATTGACAAGAGCGGGGCCAAACTCACGGGGATGCTTGGGAGGCGGGGAGCTTTAGAGAAGGAATACTACCACGACTTAGACCTCTCCAGCCTTGAGAAAGGGAAAGGCTTCAAAGTATTCGTCTTCCACTCCGCTATAGAGGAATTAAAGCCGCGAGGCCTTGAGAAACTAGCAGCCGCTCCTCTCTCATTGCTTCCGAAAGGGTTTGACTACTACGCAGGGGGGCATGTACACGTGGTCAAAGTGGAAGAACTAGAAGGGAGGAGAATAGCGTATCCAGGACCATTGTTCCCTGCCTCTTTCTCAGAACTGGAAGAGCTTGGAAAAGGAGGATTCTTCATATACTCTGACGGGGATATTGAGAGGAGGGACATTCTGGTCAGGAACGTTGTTCGGAAAGCGTTTAACGCTGAGGGGAAAAGCGTGGAGGAGTTAAACCTTGAACTCGAGTCATGGGCTTCAAGGCAAGAATTCTTTGACAGCGTAGTCCTCGTAAGGGTTGAAGGCGCGCTTAAGAGAGGCAAGCCCTCAGAGGTTCGCTTCAAGGAATTGTTCCAAGCCATTTACGACAAGGGGGCTTACTACGTGATGAGGAACACGTCCAAGCTCTCCCAATTGGAAGCAGAGGAAGTCACTGTGCCTTCAGCCAGCGCTGAGGAGTTGGAGGAGCAACTCTTAAAGGAGAACGCTGGCAAGGTAAAAGTTTCCTTTCAAGAAAGAGAGGTCTCCCTGGCAAAGGAGTTGTTAAGAGTTCTTAGCAAGGAGAAGTCCGAGGAGGAGAAGAAGCCTGAATATGAGCAAAGAATACTGGAAGAAGCGTTGAGGGTGTTAAAGCTTTAACGCCTTCCTCCAAGCACTCACCATTCCCTCATCAATGTCCACTAGAACCACCTTCTCCAAGCAAGATTCTTCAAATCGCTTCAACGCCTTAACCATGGCAGACGCTGCTTTTTCAAAGGGGAGCCGCCCAACACCCGTCCCCATTCCTGGGAATGCTAAGCTCTTAAACCCTAACTCGCACGCAAGCTCCAACGCGGCAGCAGTGGCTTGGTAAACGTTCTCCTCAGAGCAACGCTCCCCGGGATTCCTCATAGTTGGGGTGTGTATCACCGCTCTGCACTTCAAGCTTCCGGGAGTGGTTGCCAAGGCGTGGCCTATCTCTATCGGCGCGTTAGCTATGGCTTCCTCCTCTATCTCTCTCCCACCCACCCTTTTTATAGCGGCTGCCACTCCTCCGCCCATGTAGCCGAAGCTGTTCGCAGGGTTGACTAAGGCGTCAACGTCTTCACTCGTTATGGAGCCTTTCTTAACTATTACCTTCAAGCAGTCACCTCCCTAACAGTTTGGAAACAGTTACTAACTCGTAACCCTTCTCCCTCAATCCTTGGATTATCAACGGCAACGCCTCTACGGTGCTGTTCCTGTGCCAAGGACCGTCGTGGAGCAACACTATAGAGCCGCCCTTCACTCCTTGCAACACCCTCTCCGCTACCTCCTCCGGATTCCTCCCAGCGTAGTCCTTAGACGAAACGTCCCACAACACCACAGTGAGGTTTAACTTCTTAGCAGACTTCAAGTAGTTCAATGTGAGCCAACCGTAAGGAGGCCTGAACAGTTCGGGAGATTCTCCAGTTAAGTTTTGGATTGTTTCAAGGCTTCTCTCCACGTTTTTAAAAGCGCCACCCCCAATGCCTGCGAAGTAGCCGTGCTTGTAGCCGTGAATGGCTAATTCGTGGCCTTCCCGCTTCGCCCTCAGCACTTCCTCAGGGTACTTCAACGCTTGCTCGCCCACCACGAAGAACGTTGCCTTAACGCTGTAGTTCTTCAACACGTCCAGCACTGCGGCAGTGGAGGGTCCTGGCCCGTCGTCAAAGGTTAAAGCGGCGAACGCGCTCGTCCGGTCAGAGTGGCTCTCTACTCCTCCGAGAATCCCTGTGCCGGGTAGCCAGAAATTAAAAGCTGCCCAGAACAAAGCTGCTAAGACC
>CAZTPT010000025.1:0-8117 GCA_964615705.1 uncultured Methanosarcinales archaeon | reverse complement strand
CCTGCTTCGACGTGCAAACAGTGGTTTCTACCTTCAAGCAAGCAGGGGTTAGAATTTCATCAGAGAAAACAGTGACTTACAACTCCAGCGAAGGGCAGAGCTTAATAAGCAAATACGGAGTGAAAGAAATACCCGCTTTAATAATCTCCAAAGACATAACTCTATACGAGCCTGTGAACAAGATTTGGCCCGCGTTAAACGTTTCTGAAAAAAAAGGAGCGTACGTTCTGCACGCAGTGAAGCCGCCTTACAGGGACTTATCCAGAAACAAGATAGTCGGCTTGGTCAAATTGATTATGCTGAAGGATCCCTCTTGCTCTCAGTGCTACGACGTCTCTATCAACAAGAAAATCTTAGCAAGGTTCGGGATAAATCCTGTAACCGAGCAAGCATACAATTTGAATTCACCCCGAGGAAAAGAACTTCTCTCCAAATACAAGATAGAGAACGCGCCAGTTGTATTGCTCTCCCCCGAAGCCAAAGCGTACAGCTCATTCGTCGCTGCTTGGAAGCAGGTGGGAAGCGTTGAGGAAGACGGGTGGTTTGTTATGAGAAAACCCGAAGTCCTAGGAACGGCAATCTCTGTGAAAACAGGTGAGCTGCTCGCTCTTCGCTCCGCCCCTAACCAGCCTCAACCACGTCCCTCAAACCTCAGCTCTCAAGAAGCTAGGGAGATACGAGTAGAACTCTCCAATTACGAATTCGAACCATCCTCCATCACTGTAAGGAAAGGAGAAAAAATAAAACTTGTCCTCACCAGCAAAGACATCTACCACACCTTCACTGTGGACCAGCTGGGGCTTAACTTGGAAGTATTGCCGGGGGAAACAGTTACTCAGATAATTATCCCTAACAAGAGCGGAACGTTCGAATTGTATTGCGTGCCGCACGCAAGGCTAGGGATGAAAGGAACGTTCACTGTTGCGTGAAAACCCTTTCAGATTTGAAATTGGAAAAGACCTCGGGTCGCAGAGGTGTCGCTATGATCAAACACTTATGTAAAAACATTAACAAAGCAATCATTACAGCTACGCATTCAACCAAGAAGAGTTTTAACCGCCTCTTAACGCTTGGACTCTTTCTAGTGTTAGCAAGCATTCCAAAACTCGCATCAGCAACTAACCACCAAGTTTTCAGCAACATCCAGCGAGCCCAACAACAATACGTAGGACTGGTTCAAAACGTTTCCTTATTAGTAGCTTTTATTGGTGGTGTTTTGTCCTTCTTGACTCCTTGCGCCATAGGAATACTTCCTGCTTATTTTGCATACACGTTCCAAGAAAAGAAGGAACTAGTCAAGATGACCCTGCTATTCTTCTTAGGACTGCTGGCTGTTTTTATACCTATAGGCCTTGCAGCTTCATTCATAGGCAATCTTCTAATAATACACAGAGAACTCTTCGCTATGATTTCAGGAGGGGTTCTCCTGCTCTTAGGAGTTCTAACCATAACAGGGAAAGGGTTCTCATTCATACCCCTAAAGATGCAATCTCAGAGAAACGCGCTAGGAATCTTTATCTTTGGGATGTTGTTCGGAATAGGATTTACTCCTTGTAACGGGCCAATCCTCCTAGCAATCACCACCCTAGCCGCGACTCAGACGATGCTTTACTCCGCCCTAATGTTCGTGCTCTACGGCTTGGGAATGGCGATACCCTTATTAGTCCTCTCCTTCTTCTTTGACAAGTTTGAAGTTATAGAAAGACTAGCAAGAGGGCACTTAAAGGTCACCATTTTCGGAAAGAGGTTTAGAACTCATTGGACCAGCCTTGTCGCAGGAAGCCTTTTCATAGGGCTGGGCGCAATCTTCATCTATTTCAAAAACACAACTATATTCACTATTAAAGCAGCCCAGCTAGGCTACCCTGTGAGTTGGGCCTACTCCCTCCAAGAACAAGTTATAAAGAGGCCTTTGTTAGCAGAGTCGTTAGCAGTGGTAGGGCTCGCTTTGTTAGCATTCCTCATATACGCATCTTATAAAGGTTATAAAAGAAGAAGATTGTCATGAAACGCTTTGGCGGATTATCAACTTCCTTCCTCGTGGCATTGCTGGTTTTATCTACAGCCCTCTTCATGGTTAAGAAAGGAACCTCACCAAGCACTGGTTTCGGAGAGTCTTGCTTTGACAGAGCCACTGATGACTACTTGATAGGGGTTTGCGAGAAGATAAGCTTGCAACGAGAAAGAGACCTTTGCTATTACGATGAAGCAATCTCTGAAGGCTACGTGAGAATATGTCACTTAATCGAGAACGCATCCCTAAAAAGAGAATGCGCCGCGCATGTCAACATAACCCTTTCGAACAATGAAACCCTTAAAGCAAGGGCTGAGCGGTTCAACCCCTGCAACTCGTGAGGTGTGAAGATGCCTCTGAGACCTTCCTACTTGTTGATAAGCATCCTTACAACTGCTTCTTTAATAGCTTTCTTCGGGGTTGTTACAGCTTTAATACCCAATCCCTGGTTTGTCAGGATGGTGAAGGTGACAACTCTAGACTATTTCTTCTTAACTTCTAGCTCCCTCTTAATAGGAGCCTACGCAGGAATACATATTTACAAAAAGAGAGTTGGTAAAGGATGCAAACTAACTGCCTACTCGGGAGGAATGGGGAGCTTCTTATCCTTCGGATGTCCTGTTTGCAACAAACTCTTGACCTTGTTGTTCGGAGCCTCTGCCCTAATGATTTATTTTGAACCCTACCGCCCACTTCTCGGATTTGCGAGCATTGCGACCCTCGCGGCGGCGTTGTACTGGAAAGTGAGGAAATAAAGGGCGAAACTCTCTCCACACAATATAACAAAAGCGCGGGCTGGGATTCGAACCCAGGAATCGAGGCTCTGCAGGCCCCTGCCTTACCGCTTGGCTACCCGCGCGCGGACCCGGAGGGATTCGAACCCCCGATCCCCGGCTTAGAAGGCCGGTGCATTATCCACTATGCTACGGGTCCTCTGAAGCGGTGTAAACACTTTTTTATAAATCTTGCCCAAACCCTTTCGCTCACAACTTGTCCTTGCTAGTTATTAAAACCAGCGCCACGTATAAAGGCGCCACTAAGAAAACGAGAGAGAAACCAACAACCTTGAACAAAGCTGTCAATCCTTCCACTTGTGCAAGGTAAGCCCCGAAAGGCGTTAATACGATGACTGCAGGCAGCGTGGCGAGGCTTACGCTTGAGAAGTAAACCTTTCGCTCGTCACTCCTAAGCAACTTGTAAGTGAGTAATCCCTGACTCACCCCAAGAATCGCTGCTCCTATCACTGAGAACGCACTCGCCAGGGTTATAGCTACCAAGTTAGGGTTGTAGGTAATAGTTAAGGGGAGCAGTGCCAAGAGCAATGTTCCAAAGACCAAGGTAGGCGCTAATCCTGTGTGCTGCTGCACCTTCTTAGTGAACCAACCCCCCGCTAGCGAGGTGAGAACAGCGACAGAGTAAACCAGTGCGACGTTCAAGAAACCTTTCAAAGCAGTGTCCTTGAAGTTTTCATAGATGTAAACCCCGTAGTAACTGTTCCCGAGTATCTGAGTCACGCCTACCAGCATGCTCGTGAGCCCTAACAACGCTAAGTGCTTGTTCCTCAAAAACGTTGAGAGGTAAACATTCACCTTTTTCAAGTACCCTTTCAACCACTTCTTCACACCGGTTGGAGCTTCTTCAACCTTCAAAGTGGATACGAGGTAGCCTGAAACTATGAACGCCAAAGCCGTTGCTTCAAACGATAACAAGTAACCGTACAAAGGGTACGCCTTGCCACCAATCCTTAACGCCTCCGACCCTGTGTAGGGAAACTTGTCCATCAAGAAACCGCTAGCGACTATCGCTAGCGAAGTTACGAGCACGCCGTAAGACCTCACCTTGAACAAGAAGTACTTGTTCTTAAAAGTCCTCCTGAGCAGCTCTCCGTAAAAGTCGCCGTGAGTAACTACTCCGACGCTCCCCACCAACACTAAGAGGGCGAAGAGGAAAGGGTTCTTAGTAATTATCGCGACTGGCATGAGCAAGAAGCTGAACCCGAACAAGTAACCCGCCCTGCTGATGAATTGCTTAACAACTCCTCTAACCCTTAAGTATTCTTGGAACAAGCTTGATATGATGGTTGTTAACACGCTCCTCAAAGCGTTCAACACTCCCAGCCAGAAATAACCCCCGCCAGCGAGGATGAACAAAACGTTTATGAACTGGTGGGGGACGAAGCCGTACCCCGCCCTGTCAAGGAACTCTTTCACCAACAAGCTCCTCCGCAGCCGCCTCTCCTCTTCCAAGGAGCGCTTCTTCTTAACAATCAAGGATATTGCACGGTCCACGTCCTCCTCCAAGTACCCCTGGCTTAACAACTTCTCCCTCACCTCTTCCGGCGAGGAGTTAGAGGTTAATTCGTCCTCAACAACCCTGAACAAGTCTTCCCTCATACAACCGCTTTTTAGAGACAAACACTATTTAAATCTATTGGAAAAATAGACTCTGTCGTAAGAGAAACCTTTTTATATTAGAGACTCGGATTCTCGTTAATCAAATGTTCGGCAAGAAGAAGGGCAGGATAAGGGAGAAGTGGGAGCGAGACCTTAAAAGCATGCTCCTCGCAGGGCCCGCTGTGTGCGACTTGGACAAGGACGGGAAGAAGGAAGTAGTTGTGGGCACCAAGGACGGCAGGGTGGTGATGCTTGACGAGGATTCAAACGTGAAGTGGGTTTACAACGTTAACGAGCAACTATCAGAAGAGGAGAGCTTCTTCTACGACGCTGACAGCGCTAACAGCGTCACCTCCCAACCCGCGATTGGGGACATAGACGGAGACGGCTACAACGAGGTAGTCTTCGGCACAGAGATGGGAACAATATACGCTTTGGACAACGACGGCAAAGTGGTGTGGAAGTTCAAAAGCGGAGGCGCTGTGCGGGGAGGCGTTTTCCTGGAAGACCTGGACGGGGACGGGGTGAAGGAAGTGGTGTTCGGATGCACGGACGGAAACCTGTACGTGTTGAACTCGAGCGGTTCTTTGCTGTGGAGGTTCAACCTGAACAGTCCCTGCGAGTGCACCCCCTTCGCGCACCCCTCCTCTCAACGAATAATAATTGGTTGCAACGATGGCAGCGTTTCCTGCGTCAAGTTCAAGGAAGGGCTTGCCTGGTCTTACAAGACGGGGAGCAAGGTGGTCGCTCAACCAGTCCTTGCAAGGATTGCCAGCAACGACACCGTGCTAGCCGGCTCTACTGATTACAAGTTGTACGCTTTGTCACCAGACGGCTCCTTCCTCTGGTCTTACAAGACAGAAGGCGCAATACTCTCCCCCCCAGCGGTTGGGGACATAGACGGGGACGGGGAGGAAGAGATAGTTTTCGGCTCTTGCGACAACAAGGTGTATGCGTTGAAGAAGAACGGGGACTTGTTGTGGAGCTACGAGACCTACTTCTGGGTCGTGGCTCCGCCAGTGCTGGAAGACGTGGACGGCGACGGCAACCTAGAAGTGGTTGTCGGCTCTTACGACCACAACCTCTACGTCCTGGACGCGAAGGGTTCCTACGCGTTGGACTACGTTCCAGGACTTGGAGGAGTGGTGCATCAGTCCGGGAATTACTCCGAACTGCTCACAGTGGAGCCTGGCAAGCTTGAAGCCAAGAAGCTCTGGCAGTACTCCGTGAACGGGTTGATAACAGGGATAAACGCTTACAAGCAAGACATATTCGTTAATGTAAAGCAGGGGAAAGTGAAGGAGTTAGAGTATGAAAGATGAAAAACCCTTTGAAAAACGAAAAATCATAAATATGAGAATGATTATTTAACCCTGAAACGAGTGAAAAAAAGAGGTTTGAGTGCATGAATAACCAGCCGCCGCCAGTTTCAAAGCCTGCTAGGAGGGTGAGAACCTACATAGAAGGCTTTGACGAGAACATCCAAGGAGGCATGCCTTCCGGCCACATAGCACTCGTCAGCGGGGCGGCTGGGACGATGAAGTCCTCCCTCTGCTTCAACATCCTCTACCACGAAGCCCTGAACGGTTACTCAGGAATCTACATCTCGTTGGAGCAGTCCTCCAAGTCCTTACTTGAACACGTGAAGAACATGGGGTACGACTTGACAAGGATAAACCTGATAGTGATTAACGAGTTAGCTACTATGAGCAGCAAGATAGCCCAGACGTTCATACCCCACGCTGGCAAACTAATAATAGTGGACCTTGGAGCTATCAGGAAGGAGATAAGGGATTTAAAGGTGAGCGATAACAAGAGCTGGCTCAACGTTATAAAGAACATACTGAGGAAGGTGAAAGCAGAAGCAGGGGTTGACTTGTTCGTCCTGGACTCCTTGTCAGCTCTGTACGTGCTTTGCAGGTTTGAAAACCCGAGGATAGAATTGTTTTACATCTTCGAATTCTTAAGAGACCTAGGATTGACAACCTTCCTCATATCGGAGATGCAGCCAGGAAGCCCTAACTACGGAGAGTACGGAATAGAAGACTTCCTAGCAGACGCTATAATCCAAGTGAGGCTAACGCCTTTCCGGAGGAACGTGGTGAGGGAGATAAGCGTGGTGAAGATGAGAGCCACCGCCACCAACAACGACATCTTCAGCTTGGAGTTCAAGAACGGCGTCTTCAAAGCACTCTACGGCGGCCAGAACCCGTTGCTGTGAGTTCCAATTAAATATTTAAATGAGTTTCTTTCCCTCTAAGAGGATGAGCAAGGAGAGATACGACCCCTCAAGCGAGGAAGAAGCGCTTCAACAATTCTGGGAAGAGGAAAGGATTTACCGCTTCAACCCTGAATCCGACGCAGAGATATTCTCAGTTGACACCCCGCCGCCAACGGTTTCGGGGAAGATGCACATAGGCCACTCCTTCAGCTTCTCCCAGCAAGACTTCATAGTGAGGTATAAGCGGATGAAGGGGTTCAACGTGTTCTGCCCCTTCGGGACTGACGACAACGGCCTGCCGACAGAGAGGTTGATAGAACGCTTGAAAGGAGTCCGCGCTAAGAACATGCCTAGGGACGAGTTCACCAAGCTCTGCCTGAAAACCTTGCAGGAAGAACTCAGGCCGAGGTACGTCAAGGATTGGAAGAGGATAGGGATTAGTTGTGATTGGAGCATCTTCTACACCACGATAGACGATCATTGCAGGCGCGTCTCGCAAAAAGCGTTCCTAGACCTTGTTAGGAAAGGGAGGGCTTACCGGAAAGAGTCCCCAGTGATTTGGTGCCCTAACTGCGAGACCGCCCTAGCCCAGACAGAGATAGAGGACAAGGAGTTAGAATCCTACTTCAACGACGTCGCCTTCAAAGTAGGGGGCGAGGAGTTGATAATAGCGACTACCAGGCCTGAGCTGCTACCCGCCTGCGTGGCTGTCTTCTACCACCCCTCTGATTCAAGGTACAAGCGCTTGAAAGGGAAGAAGGCGGTTGTGCCTTTGTTCAACTTCGAAGTCCCTATCTTGGAGGATGAAAGGGTTGACCCCGAGAAGGGAACAGGAATAGTGATGTGCTGCACCTTCGGAGACCAAACAGACATGGAGTGGCAGAAGGCTTACGACTTGCCAGTCAAGGAAGCGTTCACCAAGGACGGAAAGCTCACAGGGATAGCTGGGAAGTATAAGGGTTTAACCATTAAGGAAGCCAGGGAGGCAATCGTCAAAGACCTTGAAGCCAAGGGGTTGTTAAAGGCGAAGAGGAGGATAAGGCATGCGGTGAACGTTCACGAGAGGTGCGGGGTGGAGGTGGAGATACTCCACTCCAAGCAATGGTTCATAAAATACTTGGACTTGAAGGAAGCATTGCTTGAGAGGGGGAGGCAGATAAAGTGGCACCCCGAGTACATGAGGCACCGCTACGAGAACTGGATAAAAGGGTTGCAGTGGGACTGGTGCATCAGCAGGCAGCGCTTCTTCGGAGTGCCGTTCCCGGTGTGGTATCACAAGGAGACTGGCGAACCCATCTTCGCCACAGAAGATCAACTCCCTGTTGACCCGTTGAAGGACTCTCCTAAAGGCTACTCCGCCGAGGAAGTGGTTCCTGAGAAAGACGTGTTAGACACTTGGGCGACTTCTTCCTTAACGCCTAGGATAGCTGTGGAACTAGTCAAAGACGAAGAGGCGCGGAAAAAGCTTCTCCCCATGAGTCTAAGGCCT
>CAZTPT010000024.1:0-8129 GCA_964615705.1 uncultured Methanosarcinales archaeon | reverse complement strand
AGCGGTTTTAGTGGCTGTCATAGCAGCCATGATAATACTCTACGTCGTCACCCTCCCCCCTGCCGAGCGGGACAGGTTGCTGAACGGAGATGAGGGAGTGGCGGTTCCAGGCCAGCCAGGAGGGCCTGGACTGGTTTTGCTCTCCCAGAGGGTGGGCCCTTTAATGCCGCCCTCCCCTAACGAGGTGGAGCACTCCTTGTCCAGCTTCACAATCTTCACCACTACTAACGCGAAGGCTTTGGCTGTCAAGCCTTCCATGACTGTCAAGAAAGGAATCTTCACGAATGAGGAGGGCAAGTTGTTGTTCAGCTACGACCCCTCCAACGTTAAAGAAGTGACCTTGTCCTTCAACGTGAGGAAGAAGAAAGGAGAGTTAATAATACTCTTAAACGGGGAGGAATTGTTCAGAGGAGTGATTAAGGAGAAAAGCCCGCCCCCTATAAGGATTCCCGAAGCGTTGTTGAAGCAGAGCAACGAGTTAGTGTTCAAGGCGTCAAAGCCAGGGTTTTTCTGGACTGTTAACGAGTACTCCTTGAGCAACGTCTTAGTAACAGGGGAAGTCACTGACCGAAGGGGTGCTTCGGCAGAGCAACACTTCACCATAACTCCTTCAGAGTACCAAGCTATTACCATGGCCGAGTTGAGGTTCCTGCCAAACTGCGACCCAGAAGTTACTGGCAGGTTAAGGGTGAGCGTTAATAACAAAGAAGTGTTCTCAGGATTCGTGGATTGCGGCGTCCCTAACAAGGTGGAAATAGCTAAGGAGTACTTGAACCAGGGAGATAACGTGTTAAGCTTCCTCTCAGAGCAAGGGCAGTACTTGGTGGACTTGGTGAAGGTGACGAGCAAGATACAAGGGCAGAAGACTCCGGTGTTCTACTTCAACATACCAGACGTTCAGTACGACCGCTTGATATACGGGGACGCGTTGCTGTTCATAACTATAAGGTTCGCGGACGTTCAAAGCCTTAAGCAAGGAGTGCTTAACGTGAACGGTTACGAAACCACTTTCTCCTTGCAAGACATAGCTTTCCAAACAGAGGTCAGCCCGGAGTTCCTCCTCCCAGGGCCTAACTCGGTCATGATACTTCCAGACACCCCTCTAGAAGTGGTGGAGTTAAGGGTTGAACTGGTTTAATTCTCGAAAACTTATTATATGAAAGCGTTCAGATAACTGTTAATGACTGAGGAAGGTGAGAAAAAAGAGGGAGACAACGAATTCTCCGAGGAAGAGTTTAGGAGCGAGCTGGAGAGCTTCGTTAGGAAAGCCTTGAAGGACAGGTTTGAAGACGTGGCTGAAGAAGTGGTTCCCCTAATCGCTGCTGCGTCAAAAAAAGGCTCTCCTGAAGCGGCTTTGGCGATGGAGGCTTTGAAGGAGCAGATTAAAAAATCCCTTCAAAAAGCGGAGGGTGAAGGGTCTGGAGGTTCTAACGAGCACTTGGACGAGTTGTCAGAGTTGGAAGCAGAGGTTAAGAGGAAGAGGTTGGAGCGCGAGAGGAAAGCCTTAGAGGAAGAGGAGCGTGAGAAAGCAGAGGCTGAGAAAGAGGAGAGGAAGCTTAGAAACAAGCTTAAGAAAGGGATTGAAAAGGTTAGCGGCAAAGCAGAGGCTTTCCAAGCAGGTGTTTCTCAGTTCAAGGCAGGTGTTTCTCAAGGGTTATACACAGCTTTCTTCTTACTAACACTAACCTTTCACTACTTCGACGCCTTCGCATTCCAGTTTTCCTTGAACAGACCCGTCCTCCTAACAAGGTTCGCATTCTACTTAACAGTGAGCATGCTTCTCCACTTCAAGACCAAGGACTCCTTCTTCTTCTACGTTGGCGGCTTGGAAGTAGTCATGCCTTTAGTGTTGCTAGCGGTTGATAACTTTGCAGCATTCCTAGCTCCTTACGCGTTCTTCTTATGGGTGATAACCCCTGCGTTCGCGTTGTACATCTCCTACATGACTAAGAAAAGGCTTTACTCGTTATGGTTGTTCGCCTTGCTAGTCCTAGCAATCATAACCCTGATTAGCAGGATTGTCTCGCCGTTCTTCCCTAACGTTTCAGGACAGTTAGACGTTGCCAAAAACTTAGGTGAAGCGTTGAGGAACATAAAAGAATCGTTTAAAGGTTTCTGGAAAGCCTTGACAGGAGGGTTCTTAATAGGTGTTAAGAAGTTCCCACTAGTCCTTGAAAAAACCATTAACTACGCTACCGGTGGATACTACGCATCCCTAATAGAAGATCAGCAAGGAGAGCCCGTGGGCGTTTACATCAACTCATTCCAACCAATGAGCGAGGTCTTCTTTGAAGATGAACCTGTGTACTTGTGGGCGGAGATTAAAGGGAAAAGCTTTAAAAAACCGGTTAGCGTGTCCACTTCTTGTTACACCAGCGAGGGCGTGGAGGGAGAAACCAATCCTAAAACTTTTGAGATATTCGATTTGAGCTATGAAACCGTGCAGTGCCGCTTTGACAAGTTACTCCCTGGCAGGCACGTTGTTAACCTCGCCGTAGGCTTCAACTTTGAAACCTGGGCGTACGTGACTTACACCTTCGTGAATCAAGAAACGAGGAAGAACTTGTTAATGCAGGGTAAAGACATAAATCAAGAGTTGAAAGTGGACCCTGCCCTGAGGCCTGTTCAAACCCCTGGCCCGGTAGGAGTTGGGATGTCCTCCAACGTTCCCCAACCAGTGGGTTTAAGCTTTGAGAAAGGCTTAAACGTTCCCTTCGGAGTGACCTTGGAGAACGTTTGGACAGACGGTTCCATAACCAGAGTCAAGGAATTTGTAGTGGTTATTCCTTCCTTGTTCAGCTTAGAGGACTGCACCTTGAAGCCCGACGGAGGAGGCCCCTTAGCGGGAGCAGACCCGCTCTGCCAGGAAGACCCTGACAGGTGCGATCAAAACTTGAAAACTTACAGTTTTAAGAGAGGGGTTGGAAACCCGAGGACTTTCAAAACCTTCCTTTGCAGGTTAAGGCTGGACAAAGGAGTGAACCCTGAGGAAGTAATCCCTCTAGGGCAGCAAAAAGCGCAGTACACCTTCGTAGTTATAGCGAGGTATGATTACGCGTTGTCTACTTCCAGGGTGGTGGAGGTGAAGCGCCTTGGAAAATAAGGCTTTTTTGCTCTTAGCAGCTGTGTTGCTGCTCAGCGCTTGCACCCCTCCAAACAGGCCTGTAGAGACGAATTACCACGCAGGCACGGACGGGTTGATATTCAACTTCTTGGAAGAAGCACCGCCGCTAAAGGTCTACGAGGGCTCGGAGTTCCCGGTTGTGATAAACGTGAAGAACAACGGAGCCACAGACGTCCCCTTCTCCCTTGAAGGAAAGGATACTCCTGACTCAGGCCCTGTGATGGTTTCGCTAACCTTCGACCCCTTCTACTTCGCCCTCTCTGAAGGCCAAGAATTGCTGTGGGCGGACACGGGCCTTGAAGCAACGCTCACCGATAACGGCTTAACCATTAAAGGGTTGAGCGTTCTTGGAAAGTCAGACAGGGTTCCCGGCGGGGAGGAGAAGTTGCTCCGCGTAGCCTCGTTGAGGGCTCGGTCAGTTACTGGGCAGAGGCACTCCCCTGAGAGCGACATATACGTTAGCTTGTGCTATCCTTACAAGACAGTGCTCGCGACAGAGGTGTGCATAGACCCTTCCAAGCATCAACGCAACCTGAGAGAGCAAGCCTGCACCGCGAAGGACGTCTCATTCTCCTCAGGGCAAGGCGCGCCTGTCAGCGTTGACTTGGTGGAGGTGGAGATGGTGCCAGTCGGTGAATACACGAACCCGAGGTTCATCATCCACATATCCAACACAGGAGGGGGTTCTGTCTTGAAAGCGTTAGAGCCAGGGGTCGCAGCTGACCAGGCATGCACCTTCCAAGCAGGGAGGGAAGGTTTGAACACCATATACGTCAGAGCAACGCTGGGAACCGTGGACTTGGAGTGCAAGCCTTCCCCTGTCCGCTTGTTCGGGGAGACGAGCAAGTTCTTCTGCACCGTTCCAAGAGCTGAGCTGGAAGCGAACCCTTCATTGTTCTCCAGGCAGGACAGCTTCACCACTCCTTTAAGGGTGGAGTTGTACTACGCCTACACTTACAGCAAGAAGGTTACTGTGGAGGTTGAGCGGGCCAACATTGAACTCGAGGATTCAAACCGGAAAGGCTGCTTCCCCTGGGAGGAAGAAGTGAACGGGAAGTGCGTTAACAAGTGCGGCTCTGCAAGGAAGGGTTATTCTTGCTCGTGTTCTGAGAACGAGTGCTTGGGATTGCTCTCAAAGGATCCTGACAGGTGCGTTACTGGGGATTACTGCCCCCCTGGAGTGTTCTGTTGTAAGAGGATTGACTGCCCGGACTTGAAAGGCGAAGCTGCCTGCGTTGAGAGGAACGCTGAGCTGGGCTGCGTTTACTGCAAGCCAAGCAAGAAGTGCGTGTCGAGTTGCGACGAGTGCGCTAACAGCGTGGAGAACGGGACTAGGTGCGAGGAGCAGGAGGATTCAGGGGGTGGCCGATGAATAAAACTCTCTCTTCACTCCTCTTCCTCCTTGTATTATTAACATTAACCGCTTGCACCTCTTTGAGTCAGAAGGACAGGGACTTCTACCAAGGGTTTAAAGGCGTGGAGCTCAGCTTCACGAGGAACACTCCTCCGAGCGAGTTGTTAATATCGGAAGGGGAAACCAACGTCAAGTTTGACATAGAGGTAAGGGTTGCTAACAAGGGCGCTTCTCTTTCCAAGGGAGGAGTTTACCTCAGCGGTTACGACCCCTCCCTCATAAGGTTTGACGAGGTGGAAGAGGACAGGGGCTTCTTTGACGACTGCGTCTTTCGAATACAAGACCTGGGCTTTAACGTTTTCAGCGGGTTCGTGCGCTGCGCCCGGCTGGACTTGAAAAGCTTGGGTCAAAACGTCGGCCTGAACCTCTTCTTCTCAAAAGAGGGGGGCTCCCCAGAATTCTGGGTTAACTTGAAAAACATCGCGATAGGAGAACTTTTGAACAAGTGGCTTGACACAGACTTCTTCACAAAGCTCGGCTTGGACAGTATGGACGTCTCGTTTAAATACACAGAAGGAGGTAAGAGGTTGGACGTTTCCTTCGACGGCGCAGGGTTGGACCCTGCGCTAGGCGTGAGGGGTCCCTACTTCCTCAAGTTGTGGAGCCCCATAAGCTTCGACTTCAACGGTGGGAGAGAGTACTTGCTCCCTGGAGACGTTCCCGAATTCCCAGGAGGGGGGGAGGAGTACTTCACCTTTCACGGCACTTTCAAAGAACTCCCTGAAGACTTTGAGGAGATAACGCAGCAAATACTCGTCACTAATTGCTACTTGTACACCACTTACGCAGCCCCTGTTGTGTGCGTGGACGCCGAGCCGAGGACTTCCAAGTCCAAGGCGTGCACGCCCAAGCCTTACTTCTCCAAGAAAGGCCAAGGGGGGCCTGTAGCGGTGACCTCTGTTACTCAGAGGAACACTGGAGACTCCTTGCTCTTCAGGATAGAGGTGGAGAACGTGGGGAGCGGAACCGTTTACAACCCTTTGCACATACAAGCGTGTAACCCGAGGTACCCCTTGCCAGTGAGTGAGCAGGACTTGAACACCGTGGTTATTGGCAGGGTTTACCTGGGAAACACCAGGCTTCTCTGCGAGCCTAACAACTACCAAGTACGGTTGTACAACGGGCGAGGAGTGTTTAACTGCGTTTACCCCTTAAGCTTTATCAGCAGTACTGGTTACGAGTCACCCTTAGTGATTGAGTTGTGGTACGGCTACTCCCAAACGGTTAAGGCGGTGATGAAGGTTAAGCAAGTCCGTTATTGAAAAGGCAAAATTTAAATAACACTTTTTCAGAGTGGAGTGTTATGCCTTGCAAGAAAGCGTTGTTGTTCCTGCTATTAACTTCTTTACTCCTAACTGCTTGTAGCTCTTTAAGCGGTGGGAAACAGGGGCGCCCTGAAGACGCGAGGTATTATCAAGGATACGACGGCGTAGATGTAAGATTCGCGGACCTAGACAGTCCTCCTCGCAAGCTCTACTACTACTCTGACAGGCCTGACAACACTTTCGACATAACTGTTCAGGTTCAAAACAAAGGCTCCTCCTACGCTAGGGGAGGGTTGTACCTGAGCGGTTACGACCCTCAAATGATAGACGTTGCAGGCATAGTTCCTTCAAACGCGGGGGGCGGCGCCTGCGTGTTTGACATAGTGGATGCCAACTTTGGAGACTGGACCATGGACGCTTACTGCCTCACCGCAAGCCTCACCGCAGGCCCTGGAAGGTTCGCCTTCAACGTGAACGACTTGGGAACCTTCCTGCAAAGAATGTTGGGGTCTAAGACTCCTGACTGGGTGGAGAGGGTTCTTGGCGGATGGGACGTTAATTATAGAAGGGTTGCAGGAGGGGATGACTACGCAAGGGTTTCTGTGAACATAAAAGGTTTCAACGTTGACTTGGAGCGCAGGGGTGGCTTCTCCGCCATAGCCGTTACGTCTGGGGTTGACTTTACAAAGAACTTTGGAAAGGAGTACCTCTTAGCAGGGGACACCCCTGAGTACCCTGGAGGGGATTTGGCTTTGATTGATTGGAGGGCTGAAATAAAGAACTTCCCCCCTGGGCTTGACGAAACGCAGCAAACCTTCATGGTAACTAATTGCTACTTGTACACCACTTACGCAGCACCGATAGTGTGCATAGACCCTTCTCCTTACTCGGAGGGGAGGAAGGTGTGCAGGCCTAGGTCTTACAACCCTACGAAAGGCCAAGGCGCTCCCGTGGCTGTCACGTTGGTGGAGCAGGAGAACAGTCCGAGGCAGGCAGTGTTCACAATACACGTGCAGAACAAGGGCAGAGGGGTGGTGTGGGACCCTGGAAAGCTGGAGAAGTGCAGTCCTTACGACGGTACCCGGGTTACTTCCGGTGATAAGAACGTGGTGTGGCTGGGCCAGGTAAGGGTTTCAGGAGAGGCTTCCTTCTTGGACTGCACGCCTAACAAGTTTATAAGGCTTGACCCGAAGACTCAGAAGGGGTACATTACTTGCAGGTACGACCTCCCCTTCAGGGGGTTGAAGAGCGCTTACAAGACGCCTCTAATGATAGAGTTGTGGTACGGCTACGAGGAAACTATTAAGAGAACGGTGACTATTAAGAGGGCGGTTTAGCGAAAGCTTTATTAATAAATGATTCAATTAGGGGTTAAAATGGCTTTGAACACCCGGTTATTACTGGTTTTAGCACTTGCCTCGGCGTTTCTTGCGGGTTGCGCGGGCCAACAACAGGACAAGGTGGACTTGGGAGCCCCCTTCATAGGGGGAACGGTAGGTATAAACGCTTACTTGCTGGACGGCTTGCCGCCGCCGTTCGTTCAGGACAACGGGCAATCCCCTTTCTCATTCGCAGTGGTGTTGGAGAATCAGGGAGAAGCGGACATAGGGCCAGGGACTGACAACCCCTTCGTCCAGGTAAGACTTGAGGGGATAAACCCGACGCAGTGGAACCTTCAAGAAACTTCCAAGACATTGACTCAGCCGTTGCACGGTGCGAGGCGGAACTTTGACGGCACCATCCTACCAGGGGAGATAACCACTGTTTCCTTTGAGAACATGAACTTCCTCCCCGACTCAGTGGGTAACAGGGAATACACGATAAGGGCGGATATTTGTTACGACTACACCACTCGCTCAACCACTAAGATTTGCATCAAGGACGACGTGTTGGAGAACGTTCAGGACCAGAGTATTTGCTCCCTGACTGGGGAGAAGAATCCTCAGAACTCAGGGGGTCCCTTGCATGTAACCAGCCTGATTCAAAACCCTCTTGCTCAGAACAAGATACAAGTCAATTTCGCTATAGAACACGTCGGAATAGGCGACTTCTACGGCAGGGCGCCTGACGAGGACTGCAACCCTTCGGTGAGCAACTTCAACAAGCACAAGGTCGAAGTCATAGTCCACCCGTTGTCAGACCCTGACTTCAAGATAAGCTGCCCCAGGTTCGGAGGCACTAATCAAGGGACTGTGAAGCTATTCCAAGGAGCGCCCCAGGTTATTAGCTGCGTCATTGAGAGGACTGGTCAAAGCAGGGGGAGGGTGTTCCAAGATATCTTAGAGATAGAGTTGAAGTACAGGTACGGCCAGTTCATAGAGACGCC
>CAZTPT010000023.1:0-8129 GCA_964615705.1 uncultured Methanosarcinales archaeon | reverse complement strand
CTCAGAACGGACAAGTTCGTCCTTAACGTGGAGGACGTTGAGGACGAGTTCTGAAACTTTTTAAACGTTTAACGAGCATCTGCTTTTTTTAGAAAAACTTTAATACTTGAAAGTTTTAAAGCAGCGTTGATGAAGGACTCTGTCATCTTTCTAGGCACCGGGGGGGACGCGATAGTGGTTGGGAAGCAGTTAAGGGCTTCCGGCGGCATAGTGGTGGTTGCTGACGAGAACCAGTTCTTGATAGACCCTGGCCCTGGCTCTTTGGTGAGGGCGAGGCAGGCAGGGGTCTCGTTCAGGGAGAACGTGGCGGTGCTGGTCAGTCACTCCCACCTCAATCATTCCTGCGACGCAGAGGCAGCCATCTCCTCCATGACTTACAACGGCATGGACAGGCACGGCTTGCTATTGGCGAGCGAGAAAGCAGCTGCAAGGGTTAGGGGGTTTTACAAGGAGTGCTTGGACAAGTGCATAACTTTGAAGGATTTGTCCAGGATAGGGATTAACGAGGTGGAGGTGAGGCCGATCCCTGTGAAGCACTCTGAGGAGTGCTTCGGATTCGTCTTGACGGGTTCAAGGTTCAGCCTTGGCTACACCTCTGACACCGAGTATTCTCAAAGCGTTGCTAAAGCGTTCTCTGACCTGGACGTGTTGATAGTGAATTGCAAGCACCCCTCGGGGGTGGAGGAGAAGGGCCACTTGAACGCTGAGCGAGCAGCCTACTTCTTGAAACAGGCAAAGCCGAAGCTAGGAGTTATCACTCACTTCGGGGTTAAGGCGTTGAAGGAGGACCCTTTAAGCGTGGCTCGAGAGGTTCAAAGGCTTTCAGGGGTGCGCGTGATGGCGGCTCAGGACGGCTTAGCGTTGGACCCTAACACTTTCTCAGCTAAGGTTAGGCAGAAGAAGCTTTCCAGCTTCAAGTCAGAGAAGGGCTAAGAGGAGACCTGCGAAGCAGCCGATTGTTATGAAGGGCATTGCGGGGTAGAAACGGTCCTGCTTGCCGAGGAAGAACAACGCTGCTAGGGCCGCTGCGGAGGCGAGGCTGATGAAAGAAGCTTGGACCAGCGCGGCAGCTTTAGGAACGCCTAAGCCTATCAAGTAGTCCAGGAAGGCTCCTGAGAAGATTAATGGGAAAGCCACGTCCCCCCCTCCGAGCAACGCGGTGCGGGCGACGATCTGCCGCCCCCCTTTCCTAGGAGTCTTGGTCACCAACTCCCCGCTTGGCAGGTAGGGGACGTTGAAACCCGCGAAGACCTTGCTCTCGGATTGAAACTTCGCCATCTTAACCATGTGCTTGCTCTTCCAAACAGCGTAGGCGTCGTAGGCAGACACGGCCAGAAGCATCGCTGATGCCCAGAACAAGTCTAGCAAAGGCGCTAGGAACAACGCTATGCCTGAGTACATCAACACCTCGGTCAAGTTGTGAAGCACAGGGTTAGGCCTTTCCACTTTCAGCCAGGCCAGTATTGCTGCGAGGAGCAAGGCGGCTCGCTTCTCCACCAAGGCGCCGAGCGAGATGGCCATCGCTATGAACGCTGCCAGGGTGAACCACAGCTTCCACAGGTTGAGCTTCCCAGCCCTCATGATTAAGAGCACTGCGGCTGTGCCGAGTATTATCCCCGCAGCTATGTATATGAACGCTCCCTTGGCTGAGAGTTCAGGCCTAGGCCCTAACGCGGTTTCCGGGTGTTCAACTATTATCCTCCCGTCCTCCCGCGTAACGGTTAACTCTTTACCTATCAACGCCAGTCCTAAGAGCTGGGTGGAGAGGTAAAACGCTAGAAGGATGAGGGTTACTTTCAAGTTGTGCTTCATCAGTGAAGCGTTGCAGTGCGGGGTTTAAAATATTTTGCTTTTTTCTCAGGAAATGACTGGAACCTTCTCCAACAACTCGTCAATTATGGAGTCAGTGCTTACCTGTTCCGCCTCTCCTTCAAAGTTTAGTATGATTCTATGCCTTAAAACCCTGTGAGCCACTTCTTTAACGTCTTGAGCCGTGGCGTAAGCCCTGCCTTTGAGCAAGGCGTGCGCCTTGGCAGCTATGTACATGCTTATGCTGCTCCTCGGGCTGCCTCCGAAGCTTATGTACTTCGCGCTCTCCAAGCCGTACTTTGAAGGATTCCTCGTAGCATCCACTAAGCGGACGATGTACCTCTGCACCTTGTCGCCGAGGAAGATTCTCTTCACAAACCTTTGAGCGTCGAGTATCTCTTCAGGGGTGAGCACGTTTCGCAAGTCGAATTCTTCAAACTTGTTAAGCGTCATGTTCTTGTTAAGGATTTCTATCTCTTCCTCAAAGCTGGGGTAGAACATCATGAGCTTGAACAAGAATCGGTCAACCTGCGCCTCGGGCAACTTGTAAGTCCCGAGCTGCTCCACAGGGTTCTGAGTCGCCATGACGAAGAAAGGGCTTGGAAGGTAGAATGTCTCCTTGCCAATCGTTGCCTGCCTTTCCTGCATGCTCTCCAGCAACGCTGATTGAACCTTCGGGGGAGCCCTGTTAATCTCATCTGCCAAGACGAAGTTCGCGAATATAGGTCCTTTAATCGTGAAGAACCCCCTCCCTTCCTCGTAAGTCGTTATTCCAACTATGTCCGTTGGTAAGAGGTCCGGCGTGAATTGTATCCTGGAGAACTGGCAACCAGTAATCCTCGCCATTGCTCGGACGAGCAAGGTTTTCCCTATGCCAGGCACCCCCTCCACTAACACGTGGCCGTTGCACAGGATTGCTTCAATCATGCCGTCAATCATCTCCCTCTGCCCAACCACTATCCGGGAAATCTCTCTGCGCATCTCTTCAAACTTTTCCTGGAACCGAGCAACACCCCTAATTGTTTCATGGTCTATGTTTAGAAGTCCTGCGCCTCCCCCTACCTCTACTGCTTCCACTCACACAACACTGTGGTCCCTGCTTTAAATATTTATCCTTTTTTACTCCTGCCTTGTTCTCGCAACATTTAAATACTCGTTTGGAAGAAAACTCATTCATGGCTGAAAAAAGAGGGGAGGAGGGTGTTAGCGAGAAGCTTCTGCTCAAGAAAGCTGTTAAGAAGAGGGTGGAGTACTTGTTGAAGAAGCCCTCTGTCAGGGTTGAAGAAGCTTACAACTTGGTGAAGTCTTTCTTCAAGGCGTATACTGGGAGGGATTACGAGTTCACTAGGGAGGAGTTGTTAAAGGAGTTGGACAAGGTTTACTTGGAGCCGGGTTTGAAGAAGAGCTTGTCAGAGGTTATTGAGAAGCTCGGCGTGGTGGAGTTCGCCCCTGTTAGTTACAGCACCGAGGAGGTCAAGACGTTGCTATCAAGCTTTGCCAGGGACGTGGAGTTGTTGATACACGCCAACACGTTGAAGAAGAGCTTCTGGGACAAGGTCTTCGAGTACTTCAAGGAGAAGCTTGAACGCGAGAAAAAAAGCGGTAAAAAAGCTGCTCAGAAACCCAAGGCAGAGGAGGAGAAGACGCCGTTAGAGTTGTTCTTAGAGGAAGCCGAGCAAGAAGTAGAGTCGGGAAGCGTTAAGTTAGAGCTGGAAGCTCCGAGTTTTGAAAAGGAAGTGGAGGAAAATAGGAAGGGAGGATTAGGAGTGGAGAGAGAAGGGTTAAGCGTTCCTGTGCGAGAAGCGGTTGAGGAGTCCGAGGAAAAGGTTTCTCGCCAAGAAAGTGGCGAGGAAGGCGTTGCTTCTAAAGAAGCACTTGTTGCCGAGGAGGGCGTTGAGCCTGGAGAGGCAGCGGTTGAAGAGGAACCACCTCTCAGCCCAGTTGGGAGTGGGAGCAACGAGGAAGGCGTTGGCGAGAAGGAGTTGTCAGAGGAGGAGTTGAAGGAGTTCGACTCCTCTCTGCAAGAGTTTTACGAGGAGTTAGGGGCGGGGAAGCTGGACTTGGCAAAGCTTACTTACGAGGAGCTTCGCAACGCTTACAACTGGATGGGGGAGGCGGAGCAAGAGGCGTGTTACGACAAGTTGATGGGGGCTTACAAGAACTTGGTGGAGGCTTTGAGAAACGCTGGTGAAGGGGGCGCGGAAGGGGTGGAGGAAGCAGTGGTTGAAGAGTCTTAAGCTTCTTCTTTCTCAGCCCTCCTCATCTTCACCTCTATAACGACTATGCTGGTTATCAAGGCGAGTAGCAACGCCGCCGCGCCTGCGTATACCATTTTAACCTTTCTAAGCCTAGAGATGAAGTCCAGCTTCACCTGCTTAGGCTCCTCTACTGAGAGCTCTGTCTTGCTCATCAAGTACTTGCAACCGTTAATAATGGTGTCCAGCATCTTCAATGCTTCGGAGTAGTCTCCCTTGGAGCTTGCAGCTTCCGCTCTGCCTAAGAGCTCGTTCAATTCCTGGCACTCCTTGTTCTTGCTCAGCAAGTCCCTCGCAAACGTTACCTTGACTTCCACTTCTTCTCCCTTGTCGGTTTGCTCTATGGAGTTTACAAGTATCAGGGCTGTGTCTGTGAACTCAGGGTCCTCCACTGTCGCGTTCAGCAATATCTCAAAGTTTTCTCCTAACCTGTAACCTGAAACCACGAGTTCTAAGCGTTGCTTCTCCCTCGGCTTCAACTCTGAGAAGTGGGTTTTGTCAAACCCTAGCTTAACCCCTGTCGCGTTGGTGAAAGCGGTTATGTCAACGTTCTTTAAGGACTTGTTCCAGTTGTTCTCCAAGAAGACTGGGATGACTATTGACCTATTCCTGTAAATCGTGACTTCCCCTGGAGCTATGATGTTTAATGGTTCAGGAGTTTCCACTTCCACGTTCCTAGGTATCACTATGCTGGCTGCTCCGCCGCCCCCTCCTCCCCCGCCGCCGCTAGGGACAGTGACTATGACCGTGCTTTGCGTCCCGTTAGGCACAGCTGTGACGTTGATGAATACAGGGTTGCTAGCAGCTGAGGCGCCTTCCGGGTCTGTGGCGTTGAAGACTACCTCGCAAGTCCCTATCTGGAGAGGTGTGAACCTCACCGTGACGCCGGTTATGGTTATGTTGGCGACGTCGCAACTCGTGACCGTGAAGCTCAACCTGTTAGTCTCGTTGTCGTCTATCCTGCTGTTCCCGTTCGGGTCGTCGTCGTCGTCCAGAAATCTTAACTCGTCTCTTAGGTAGAGGTAGTTGACAAAGGTTTCTGTGGAGTCTATGGTGACGTTTTCCAAGTTGCTGTGAAGAACAGGGGGCCTGTTAACGTTTTGCACCGTCACGTACCACGTCCACGTGCTGTTCTCCAACCTGTCATCCTCAACTGTGAGCGTTAGGTTGAACTCCCCTGCGGAGAAGTAGTTGAAGAACTTGGTGTAGGCGTGCGTGGTTGCCACGGTGGCGTTGCCTATCTTCCAAGTGAAGGTTAGGTTCTCGTAAGCAGTGGTGTCGTCCACGGTGGTGTGGTTGAAGGTAACGTTGGTGTTTTCAAGGATAGTTACGGATGTGTTCCTCCCTGGGAAGAGGCTTGTGTTTGCGAAGCTGAACACGGTGGCGTTGCTAACCGGCAACCCGTACGGCTTTATCTTGGTGATGTTCGGCGGGTTGGTCTTGTTCAGCACGGTGAAGTTGACTATCTGCGAGTCGGTAGCGTTGTGCGGGTCAATCACTGTTATGTTCACAGAGTAGTTCCCTACGTCTCCTAGTCCTGGAGTGAATTGTATAACTCCGATTGACTTGTTCGTTAACGGGTTGAACTCTGTTGTTATGTTGAATAACTGCTTCCCTAGTATGAACGTGTTATTGTAGGTTAAGCGCTCCGCTCCTCCGAAGAGTAACCGGTCCTCATCGTCAGATGTTACTTGGACGTTTACTGAGTGCGTCGCCACTATCACCGTCGGGAAAGTAACAGGGGGGTATATGACAGGGGCGTCGTTGGTGTTGTTAATGGTGAAGGTGAAGTTTATAGAACTCGTCGCTCCTCTCGAGTCCGTAGCGTTAATCGTTACGGAGTAGTTGCCGACGAAGCTTTGGTTGAACGTCTTGTTCAGCACCGCAGCGGTGTTGTTGTAAGCGTTTATCTCGAACACTGAGGAGTTGCTTTGGAACGTGACGTTGTCCCCGTCAGCGTCACTCGCTGTTATGAATATCACGCACCTTATGTCTTCTGCGCAGGAAACGTTTCCCAACGGGTTAATCACGGGTGCTGAGTTGTTCTTAACCGTTAAGAGCATCACCTTGGAGTCGTTCAAGCCTTGGTCGTCCGTCACCGTTATGAGTACTGAGTAGTTTCCTATGTCGCTTTCCAAGGCGTTGAAGATTATCACCCCCGTGGTTTGGTTTATCTCGAAGAGGGAGGTGTTGTCGCTGAATGTGAGGACTTCTCCTCCTTCCACTAAGGAGTCAGGATCCGTGGCGTTCACTACGTACTTGTACTGCGCGTTCGCGTAAGCGGTTTGCAGGGTGATGTTGCTGCCGTCACTGTTGGAGGGGTCTGTGCTGTTCTCGTGAATAACTGGGGGGTCGTTCACGTTGGTGAGGTTGAAGGTTAAAGCCACGTAAGTGGTTTCCTTCCCGTCAGTGACGCTTATGTTCACGCTTTTGCAAGCCACGTGGTTGTTCGTCAGGGTTAAGTCTATGCTCGCGTTGGAGAAGGTGATGTTTCCTTGAGTCACTTGGTCCAGCTTGGTTATGCTCCACGGGTTGGTGAGGGTGCAGTTACTGTTCACCCCGAAGGTTAATGTGTCGTTGACGTCTTTGTCGGTAGCGTTTATCAATACGTAGAAGGGTTGCCCTTGAGTGCCTGAGGCGTTTGGGACGTACAGCTTTGGTTTTTGATTGACAGGGATTACTTCTAACACGAAGCTGCTAGTGGTGGAGCCGTTCCTGGTGTCGTTAACGGTGACGTTAACGGTGTGGTTGCCTTTGTCTTCAAAAACAGGGTGGCCGAGGACGAAGGTGATGGTGGCTGTGGTGTTGCTGGTCTGGTTGATGACAAGGTCTGTGAGGTCTGTTTGCAGGGAGAAGCTCAACGGGTAATCGGATTCCTCGTCAGTGGCTGCTACGTCGTAGGTGAAGCTGACTCCTTCAGTAGCGGTTTGGTCAGTTAGCGAGGGGTTGAAGACGGGGTTGTCGTTCACTTCTTGCACTGTGAAGGTTATGTCTTTAGCAGTGCTTCCCTTCTCAGGGGTTTGGTTGTCAAGGCCTATGAAGGTTACGACGTGGCTGCCAACATCGCTAGCGTTCGGAGTCCATTGGAAGACCCCTGTGACTGTGTTGAATGACGCTCCGGCGGGGAGGTTGATGCTTGAGTAGGACACTTGGTCCCCGTCAGGGTCTGAGGTGTTCACCGTGAAAGTGGCAGGGGTGTCTTCGTAGATGGTTGTGGCGTTGCCTATGTCGGTGTTGTTCTCGTCGTAAACGGTTAAGGGGTAGGGGTTAGCGTTCACTATGGTTACATCGTCAGAGCTTGTGAGGCTGGTGGTGCCGTTGGTTATGGTGACCGTGCAGTTCCAGGTTTGGCCCCTGCTAGTGTTGGAGGGGTTTATTGTGCTTGGAGAAGCCGCTCCTGTCTCGTTCTTGAAGACTTGCCCGTCCTTGTACCAGGTAACGTTGGCGCTCGTGGCGTCGGGAGAGGCGGTCCAGGTGCAGCTGAGGGTGTCGAGGGTGGTGGCGTTCTCGTTGTTGTTTATACTGACTGGGTTGGTGAAGCTTAACGCTTTTGCGAAGAACACTAGGAGCGTGAGGAGCGCTAGTGCTTGGAGGGCTGCGCGCTTAGTCATGGCTGTCACCCCTGCTTCGCTTGTCCAGGACTTCTGTGATGTATTGCTTCAGAGTCTTGTCTAGCCTTAATGCTTCCAGCTTTAACGCTTTGTGCAAGTCGTCCGGTATCTCTATGTTAACCCTGGTCAATGTTGCTAGCCACTTCTTCTCTTAACAGCTTCACTACGTAGTCCTTCAAGGTGCAGTCTTTTTGGAGCGACTGCAGGCGTAGTCGTTTGTGGAGTTCTTTCGGCAGTTCTATGTTGATGTTGACCACGCAACCACCCAATAAGTTAGCTTACTTAACTTACTTAGTTTACTTATTTAAGTTATGTAACTTACTATCTTCTTTTGTTAAATGATATTTAAATGTTTCCATGCGCAAAGGGAGAGTTACTGAACAACAGTATGGTTGGAAGGCGCCGCCGGAGCTGGTCGATAGCGGTGTCGAGATACTCGCACCCGTCGAAGCCG
>CAZTPT010000022.1:0-8206 GCA_964615705.1 uncultured Methanosarcinales archaeon | reverse complement strand
CTTAAGGAGCCCGAGCCAGCCCCTTCTGAATCCATTGACAACGAGATAAAGCTCTTCGAGGAGGCTGTTAGCAGTTACGAGTTGCCAGAGATTAACCACTCTTCTCAACAGGGTTCTGCTCAGGAAGGAGGGGTTGCTTCAAACGACTTGTTGGACAAGGGCTTCTTCACAGAGTTCCAGCGCTTCTTGCAAGCTAACAATCCCTCCACCTTTTCAGGGTTGAAGGCTTCTGAGTTGTTGGAGAAGATGAAGGAGTACCACTTGAAGCGGAGGGAGGGGAAGCCGTACTACTTCCACTTGGAGGATTTGAGGAGGGCGGTTCACGAGAAGGTTTCTGAGTTGAGGTCTTTGGAGAGGGAGTGGCTTGCTCACAAAGAGGCGTTGGAGCGCGAGGAGTCTTTGCTGGCTGAGAAGGAGCGTTTGATGGAGGATCGCCTTGAAGCTTTGGACTCCTTGTTCAAGGAGTTAAAGGCGAGGGAGTCTTTCTTGGAGAACGCTCCTAAGGGGAAGGAGTTCGTTCTTTCCAGCGGGAAGAGGCTGTCATCCCTTGCAGAGTTGCGAGCTGCGGTGAAGGTGTTGGACGAGGGCGAGTTGAGGAGCCACCTCGAGCGAGGAGACTTCGCTTCCTGGGTTAAAGGAGTTTTCGGTCTTGAACGCCTTTCCAAGGCTTTAAAGGGTTGCAAAGACAAGGATTCCTTGTTAAAAGTCCTGGACAGCTTTGAATCCGGCAATCTTCTTGATTAAAAAGTTTTAAAGGTTAAATAATTGTTTTCTTGTTTTTTAAAGCGTTTTCCTCCTTTTCTCCAAACACACCTTTTAGCGAAACATTTATATATGAGTATAGGTAAAGGTATATTAAAATAGTGTTATGCACTATTTTGGCTTTCAGTGAAAAACCGCTTTCAGGTGATGCAAAATGGTATCTGCAATAGAGAGATGGATAACTAGTGTTCTAGGGATACTAGCAGCGATAAGCTTGTTATCGTTATACGCGGCAGCGATAGGGGAACCCACAGGGCCTGACACACTCAACGTGATAGGGACCTCAAGATTCACCACGCTAAGCCCTAACCAGACAGAGGCCCAAGCAGGGAACGTTACAGAGTTAACATTCACCGCGCAAACAGCTACGAAGGCGTGGCAAGGCTTCTACGGGAACATATCAGGTACAATCACCTTGGAGGACTCCTCTGGCAACGTGTTCTACGACTGGACCGCTGCCGAGCCGGAGGGAGAAATCTACGCCTCCACCAACTCAACCATTAACTGGGCTAACGTTGAATGCTTCAACTTCACATCCACAACCACTATAAACCTGAGCACCGAGGAAGCCAGGTACGGGATAGACGCCAACGACGTGGACGGGATTGACGAAACCTTCAACGTCACCCTGCACGACACGTTCTACGTTGGAACGGTGCAGATAACCCAGAACACCTGCCCGAGCACTTTCGTGTACAGGAGCAGCTCCTACCAGACTAGCTACTTCCAAAACGTGCTCTTGGCAGACCCGAGCACTAACAGCTTGATCTTCACCACCCTGATAGAGAACAGGAACCCCGCGAACGACACTGACATCACAGGCTACGACGGGAAGCCCTACGACTTCCAACTCTTAGTGGCTGAGGACGAGCACACCCAAGCAGCTGCAGGGACCACCACCTATTACTTCTGGGTGGAGATAGAGTGAGCGCGAAGCGCTTCTCACTCTTTTTCCTTTTTTTAACCCTACGCTGAGAGACAAAGAAAACAGGAAAGGTAAGGAAAGTGACAACGAACAAGCAGGGAAGGAAGCTTGGAGCCCTCTTAACACTAGCTGTGCTAGCCACCCTCTCAGCGCTGATAGTTGCAGGGGTTCCGCAAGGCGCTAACATAGTGTCAAGCGGACAGGAATCCCAGCCAAGCAGCCCTCCGGATAACCGAAGCGATGATGGAGGAACAATAAACGTCCTAGTGCTTAACACTGTGCAGCAAAACCCGGGTTGGAAGGCCTACGTTGGAAACGTTACAGGTCGTTTAACCTTGGACGACGCGGACGGCTACACCATATACGACTGGGCCCTCGCAGCTAACAGCATTCAAGGAGAGGTCTACGTTTCCAGGAACAGCAGCATTACGTGGAGCAACATAAGCTGCGCTTCCTCCTCTGTTATAAGCAGCGAGGAGTCCTACCTTGGAAAGAACCCTGCAGACCCTGACAGCATTAACAACACCTTCAACTACACCGTTCACAAGGCCATGCAGGTAGGCGTCAACAGCATATCCCAGGACAGTTGCAGGTCCACTGCTACATACGTCAACGACTCCAGGCAGAGCATGAGCAACACCTCCCTGTTCCAGGAAATCCTCTTGCAAGACCAGAACAACGTGTTGATATACGCGACGTTCATAGACCAAGACTCGCCGAGCTACAAGAACTTGACGAACCACACCTACGACTTCCAACTAATAGTTGGAGAGGACGAAACCGCGTCGACGCCTACCACTTACTACTTTTACCTGGAGATAAGTTAAGATGAGAGAAGATAACAAGCTAGGAGCGTTGCTAGGAACAGCGTTCATACTAGCCCTAGTGATAAACATAGCTTACAGTTACCAAGTCGGTCCTAATTACAAGAACGTCACGGTGGACACCACTGTCAACATAACCAATTCTTACCCTGAGATACTATCTGTTATAGTGGACCCGAACCCTATAACTTTGAACGCGGGAACCACGAAGCTGGTCAAGGTGAACGCCACCATAAGGGACTTTGAGGGCTACCAGGACATAGCCTTGGTGAACGCCACGTTCTACGACGCAAACGTGGCTAACAGCACCACCGCTGACGACAACAACTTCCACTACACAAACGCGAGTTGCAGCTTGGTGAACGGGAACGGCTTCTACGCAAACTACACGTGCCACTTCCAAGTGTGGTATTACGCAAACAACGGCTCCAACTGGACTGTTAACTTGTCAGTGGTGGACAGCGGGAACTTGTCAGACACAGCTGTTAACACCAGCACCATAAACGCGTTGCTAGCGATAAACGTCACCCCCTTGATAGATTACGGGAACCTCGCAGTGGGTGACATAAACGACCCGAGCATAGAGGCGAACGTGACGAACTTTGGGAACGTGTTGATAAACATCTCGGTCTACGGCTTCGGGAACGTTACAGGGGACGGCTTGGCAATGGTGTGCGAGCAGAGGAACATAAGCATAGATAACGAGCGCTTCGACACAAACCCCTTAACCGCTTTCGCGTCTATGAACGTGTTAAACGTGACTCCTAAACTCATCCCTGGGTTGCAGCTCCCCCAGAGAACCAATGACAGCGCTGGAGGGGAAGTCATCAACGGAACCTACTGGAGGATAAGGATACCTCCGGAGACCAACCCTGCTGGGAGGTGCAACGGTTCAGTGGTTTTCCAAGCAGAGCAACCCTGAGAGATTGTCAACATCTCTTGTTGTTTTTCCCCGCCGAACAGTGTTTGTTTTTATTTTTTAATTTATTTGTAGAATTCCAGGTTGCCATCCACGGAAACCCCTTTCCTCAACTCTACAGGCCTCCAATCATCCAGCACCAATTCTGCGTCAAGCCAACCAGCCAACTCCTCGGGGTTGCCAATAGTGGCTGACAACGCTATTACTTGAAGCCGCTTCACCAAGCGACGCGTCAATGTTATAACAACCTCTAACGTAGGACCCCTCCCCAAGTCGTTCAACAAGTGAACCTCATCCACCACTAACACCTTCACCTCTCGCAGCCAAGGAGCCCTGTGCCTTATCAAAGAGTCAAACTTCTCCACCGTGCTTATGATAACGTCGTAACGCTTCAGGTAAGCGTCGTCAGAGTCCATGTCCCCAGAGGACAAAGCAATCCTCAAGTCAGGGTACTCCTTCTTGAAATCCTTGAACTTCTCGTAAGCCAACGCCTTCAAAGGCACGAGGTAAACCGCTTTCCCCTCGTCGTGCAGCACCGCGTTTAAGAACGCGAGCTCAGCCACCAAGGTCTTCCCGGAAGCAGTAGGGGTGCACACCACTAAGTTCTTATCCTCGAACAAGCCAGCCTTCACCGCCTTGTACTGGCACGGCCTCAACTCTTCAAAACCCTTCCCCTCCAACTCCTCAAACACCCTCTGCGGAATTAACTTCTTAAGCGAAGAGGTCTTCATCACATCTCCTCAGGAGCCCTGATATTAAGCAAAGCCAAGCCCTGCATCAAGCCATCCTTAACCTTGCCCGTCAGCCACAGCCTCGCGTCCTCCTCGGCGGAGCTTATAATCCTGTGCTTCTGGTAGTAGTTGTTAAACATCCTCGCGAGGTCTAGCAGCCACCTCGCCAAGAAGTGAGGCTTGTTCTCCTCAACCACCAAGTCCAACACGTCCTCCAACCTGAGGAGGTGCTTTGCAAGCTCTACCTCCTCCGGAAGCCTTAAAGCGTCCCAAGAAGGTTTGCCAGAACCACCAGCCTTTCTCAAGATGCTGGCAGCCCTTGCATGAGTGTACTGCACGTACGGGCCTGAGTCCCCCTCCATGTTCAACGCCTCCTCCCAGGAGAAGTTAATATCCTTAACCCTGTCGTTCTTCAAGTCGTTGAAAATGATAGCGCCCACTCCCACTGCTTCAGCCACGCCTTCCTTGTCCTTCAACGCAGGATTTTTCTCGTTGATAATGCCTAAAACCTTGCTCTTCGCCTCTGCCAACAGGTCCTCTGCGAACACCACGTTCCCCTTCCGAGTGCTCATCTTGGCATTGTTAAACCTGTAAAGCCCGTGGCTGACGTGGAAGCAGTTCCTCACCCATTCAAAACCTGCCAGTTCCAACACCTTGAAGAACTGCTTGAAGTGTAGCTGCTGCTCAGAGCCAACCTCGTAGAGCATCTTGTCAAACCTGAACGTTTCATACCTGTAAATAGCTGCTGCCAAGTCCCTCGTGGCGTAAGTAGTTGCGCCGTCGCTCTTCAACACTATGCACGGAGGCATTCCGTGCTTGGAAAGGTCAACCACCATTGCTCCCTCGCTCTCCACCAGCAAGCCCTTCTCCCTCAATAGTTTCACCAACCTTCTCATCTTGTCCTGGTAGAAAGACTCTCCGTGGACGTGGTCAAAAGAGACGCCTAAAGCGTTGTAAACCTTCTCGAACTCCTTCATGCTCAAATCCTTGAACCGCCTCCACAGCTTTAACGCTTCTTCGTCGCCTTGCTCCAGCTTCTTGAACCATTCCTTCCCCTCCTCTTTAAGAGACGGGTTTTTCTCAGCCTCCCTGTTGAACTTGACGTACAGCTTGAACAACTTCTTAACAGGGTCCTCTTCTAGAGGGACATGCCACTTCTTGTAAGCCGCTATCAAGTAGCCGAACTGAGTCCCCCAGTCGCCGGGGTGGTTTATGGCTATCGTCCTCCACCCTTTGTACGCGTAGATGTTCCTCAACGCTTGGCCTATCAACGTGCTCCTCAAGTGGCCTACGCCGAAGGGCCTGGCAATGTTCGGCGAGGAGTACTCTATAACCACCACCCCCTTCCCACCAGGCCTGCGAGGCTTTTCCAACGCTTCAAACACTGCTTCCTCTTTCAAGAAGAAGTTAAGGTAAGGGCCCTTAGACTCCACCCTGCCCACGCACTTGCAAGAAAACTCTGTTGCGAGCATCTCTGCTAAGACTGAAGGGTTTTCCTTACGCTTCCGCGCAAGTTGGAAGCACGGGAAAGAATAATCCCCGAGTTCGGGGGAAGGAGGGGTTTCCAAGAATCCCTCTGCCTCGCCCTCGTCCAATCCGGTAATCCTTGACAAACACTTAGCGATTTCTCCCTTAAACATTGCCCTTCGGTAAAGCGAGGAGAGTTAAAAAGGTTTTCTCTCTTAAATAGAAGCGGAGGGGTTAAGTGTTTTGCAAGTACCCCGCGCTTGTGTAGAGCAAAGAGCTAGCCCCCATGGACATCGCGGTTAGTCCTTGCAAGTACCCTTCCTGCGTACCACTCACTGCTAGCATCGCTCCGGACACCACTGCTAAGGTTCCCACGGTGTAACCGAACACCCTCCAACCCCGCCGACTAAGCAAATCCCAATGGTCTTCCTCTTGCTCGTTCTTAGAATCATCCCTGTTCCTCTTCTCATTGGAATACCAGTAAGCCGCCGCGGAGAGGGACAAGAGTTGCAACCACGCCGCGTCGCTAGGGTTGAGCATGCTCGCTGCTAAAGGCAAAGCAGCGCTTCCAGCGTGGTAAATTCTTTGCAGAACTCTCCTGCCTTTGCCAGTAACTGATTCCCACTTCTCAGCAGCTTTGCGGTTAAGGTAAGAGAAAGATTCGTCTAACTCGCTGACAAAGCCAGTGCCGACTTTTTCTTCCAATCCCATCCAAACAAGGGAGGAGGGAAAATTTATAAAAGTTTTCATTCACCAGTGGTTTCTTTCTCATCTTCCGAGGAAGCATTTGCACCTTCCCCTTCAGCTCTCTCCACGGTTCCCTCGCTTTCTCCAGCTTCAGGTTTCTCCTCTAACGGCGCTTTGCCCTCCTTCACCACTGCCACGTTCACCTGCACCGTTCTAGAATAAATAGTGTTCCCGGCAACGGTTCGCCTCTTCCTCAAGCCCTTCCTCTTAGCCCTGAAGCCGACGCCCTTGGTCACGAGTATCCTCTTCCTTCCAGCCCCTGAGACGTCCCACCTCATCGGGAAGCCCGCGTCGTCGCTGCCACCGGTTATTCTGAACTCGTACCCTGGGAGGCCTACCAGGTCTCCCTTGAAGGAATCTCCTATCCTCAACCCCATCAAAGCCTTGGAGTGCTGCTCTGACAACACTTTCTTAACAGTTCTCCCGTTCTTCTGCCCAATGTTTAGTTGCAAAGCCATTTTTCAGACCCCCGAGCACTCCTCTAAAGGGAGACTCAGCATTCCGGCAAGGTTTTGGAAGGATTTATAAATCTTGGGGTATTACTTCCTCATATGAGTGTGTTGGTGGTTAAGAGCAACTGGCTCAGTCCAGGACTGGAAGGCTTGATAAGGGCGGAGGAGTCCTTGCTGGAAGAATTAACCCTTGAATCGCTGGAACGCCACGACTCTTACCTCTTCACAGGGATAGACCAAGGCGTGGAGTACGACGAAGCAAGCGCTTTTCTGAGCTACGTTTTCGAGCAAGACAAGCCTTTGCTAGCATTCGGGGAAGGACTAATCCTGGCAGCGATGCACCTCGGCCTGCCGGTTTTCAAGCTTCACAAGCCCTTAACCGGGTGGGAAACGGTGTACGGGCAGAGGTACAAGGCACGCCTCACCAGCAAGGGGAAATCAGACCCCTTGTTCAAAGGGGTTCCTCCGAGGTTTCAAGTGTATCACTCCACGCAACGCAACTTGTCAGTCCCGAGGGAGTTCATGGCGAGGGTGGAGGTGTTAGCGACAGGGTTGATAACGCGGTACGAGGCGTTAAGGCTTGGCTCCAAGCAGTACGGGTTTCTAGGCCACCTCTCCATGCCGCCCGTGGGCTTGCCAGAAAGAGATGCGGAGGCTTACAAGGAGAACGCGGAACTAATCCTCAACAACTTCTTAGCATTAGTGGAGCAACCAGTGGCAGAGCAAACTTTTTAAAAGAATCCAGTTCCAAGCGTTATCAATGGCGAAGTACAAACTCGTTTTTGACAGGGAGACCTGCATAGGAGCGTTGGCGTGCCTCGCAGTGGACCAAAAACACTGGGAAGAAGCCCGGGACGGGAAGGTGAACTTGAAAGGAGCAACGCTCAACCCTGAAACAGGGAACTACGAGTTAGTAATAGACGAGGAAGACTTGGAACTAGCAGAGCAAGCAGCAACGGTCTGCCCGGTAAACGCTATAAGAGTGGAGAGGATAGAATGAACTTTAAAGAATACCAGGAACTCTGCGGCAAAACGGCGAGGTACCCCTCCATAGGTGCGCCTCACATATACCCGGTTCTAGGCCTCGGAGGAGAAGTAGGGGAGTTGTTGAACAAGGTTAAGAAGATTCACAGGGACAAGGAAGGCGTGATAGACGAGAAAACCAGGGCTGAGTTGATGCACGAGTTAGGAGACGTGTTGTGGTACGTGGCTGAAACCGCTACCAAGCTAGGACTCGACTTGGAAGAAGTGGCTGTTAAAAACATTCAAAAACTAGCCTCTAGGGAGGAGAGAGGGGTGATTAAGGGGAGCGGGGACCACAGGTGAAACCTTTAAAACCAGCGCTGCTTTCTAGAAGAGCATGTCCTTTCAAGACATCC
>CAZTPT010000021.1:0-8235 GCA_964615705.1 uncultured Methanosarcinales archaeon | reverse complement strand
GCTAGCGTTCGGGGCCCGTCGAACGAGCAGGCGGGCGTGCTGGCGCCTTCAGCGCCTTCGTGGAGGCGGAGATGTTAGTGGACGGGTTGGAGAAGCTCACCTGGCTGTGCTTCAACTACTCCCCTGCAAGCGTTGAAATCCTGAAACCGTTAGAGTTCAGCTTTGAGGCGAGGGAGTTGCAAAACTGGTTGAACGACTTGTTGGCAAAGCTCCACGAAGTCGGGTTGGTGAGCAAGCAGGTAAGCTCTCAGAACAAGCTCTTAGTGAAGAACATGAACCGGTTGATAAAGAACAGCATCCTGCTCTGCGTCAGCTTAGGACTGGAAACTCCTAGAGAGGTTTCTGAAAGGATAGGGATTGATTACAAGCAGTTAAAACCGTTCTTCGAAGCGTTGATGAGGGAGGGGAAGCTGGTGTTAGAAGAGGGGAGGTACAGCGAGCCCGCTAAGAAGGGGAAGCGCTCCAAGCGGAAGGAGTAAGGTAGGGAAAGGTTTTTAAAGAGTTCTTGGCATGGCTGCGTTGATGGCGTTGAAACAAGAAGTGGAGGCTTTGCTCTTCGCGTCTGGCAAGTACTTGTCAGTGTCGGAGCTGGCAAAGCTGGCGAGGACTTCCCAGGGGAAAGTGGAGGAGGCGTTGAAGGAGTTAAGGGAGGACTACTCCAAGAGCGAGAACGCGTTGGCAGTGGTGGAAGCTGGCGGGAAGTGGAAGATGAGCGTTAAGAACGAGTACGTGGAAGTTGCGAAGAGGATAGTGGCGGACGCAGAGTTGGAGATGCCGGTCCTGGAAACCCTGGCAGTCATTGCTTGGAAGAAGCCAATCCTCCAATCCCAAGTCATAGATATGAGGGGGGAGCACGCCTATCAACACATAAAACTGTTAACAGACCTGGGATTTGTGAAGAGGGAGCGGCACGGCAGGACTTACAAGTTAAGCCTCGGGGAGAAGTTCTACGAGTACTTCGACGTTCAGAGCGAGAAGGAAGTGCAGGAATTGTTCAGCGTTGTGAAGAAGCCAAGACCTGTCACGCAGGAAAAAAGGGAAGGAAATAAGAAACCAGCACGGGGCGTCGTGAAGTCACCCAAGGTTGACCCTTACGAGAAGTGGAAGGAGGAGAGCAAAGCCTTGGAAGAGATAGAGAAGGAGTTGGAAGAGATAGAGAGGAAGACTGAGGAAAGCGTTAAAGAGGTTGAAGCTTTTAAGAAGGAAGAACCAGGAAGCGAAGAGAGCGGGGGAGAACCACAAAATTAATTAATAGAAAGCCCTTACCCCTCAAAAAATGATACTCATAGTTCAGTGCCCTGCTTGTAAGAAGAAGATGAAGTGCTCCCCGAGGACTGACATAACAAAGGCTATAAAGAAGTGCGTTTACTGCAACAGGAACTTCAAGATTCACAGCAGCCTTGAAAAGTCCAGGGTGGTGGGGAAGGTCTTCGTGCTTTGAAACCCTTGTTTTAAGAAGGCGTTGTTTGACGTGTAAGCTTCTTCTTTAACTAAACATCATAAATTATTTAAAGCCTTAAAACATTAAAGCGGATTGGGAGGGGAGAGAGATGGAGAAAGATAAGAACTACTTCGGAAACCGTTTCAACGCCTTAGACGACACCGACTTGTTCGAGAGCTTCGCGGACTGCGAAGACGCTGCCAACCGGGTGAGCTTTGTTAAGAAGCTGCTGCAAGCATCCGCTTAACCCGGAAGGGAGGGCTTAAAATGATGGAAGCGTCTGAAACTCCTAAAAGTTTTTACGAGGAGTTCAGGAAAACCCATCCTTGGTTCTTCAAGGTTGGGCAGAGGACTCTGCTAGACTTCGAAGAAGCTGAGGAGGCTGCGTGAAATGGAGGAGTACTGCAGCATCTGCCAAACCACCTTGCTGGAAGGGGTTTGCCCAGAGTGCAAGACGAGGTACGGGAAGCCGTGAAAAGCGGGCTTGACCAGTAACCTTTATATAGCGAGCGCTCCCTCACAAAGGAATGGCTAACGCAAAGAACGGTGAAGAGAAGCGCAGGGATGAAAAGCTGAAAGGGGTTTTCTCCCAGGAAAGAGTGATAGTGGAGGGAGGCGACGCTAGCCGGGAACTCCACCACCAGTCCGGCTTCGGCCAACTCTTAGAAGACGGCAGGTTGCAACTATCACTCCTAGAAGCGTTGTACTTGATGGAGAAGGGAAAGCTAGCAGTGACTAGTCCAAAGGGGAGGCGTATGACTCCCAACTCCTTCTTCAAAAAAGCTCAAGCGGTTGAGCCAAACTTCTGGGTGAGGTACTCCGTCTTCAAGGACATCAGGAACAGGGGTTACATAGTGAAGACTGCTTTAAAGTTCGGAGCAGACTTCCGAGTGTACGACAGGGGGATAAAGCCAGGGGAGGACCACGCGCGCTGGGTGGTTTACCCCGTTCACGAGGGGGAAGTGCTAACGTGGTACGAGTTCGCAGCGAAGAACAGGGTGGCTCACAGCACTAAGAAGAGACTCTTAATAGGCGTGGTTGACGACGAGGGAGACGTTTCTTACTGGGAGGTTCGCTGGATAAGGCCGTGAAAAAATAAATTTATAAAGCCGGAACGCTACGCCGAGCACATGCTAAGCGCTGCGGAAGTCTTGAAAGTGGTTGAGCGGGAAGGGCCGCTGCTCCCGATACAGGTGAAGAAAGCGTTGGGAGGGGAGACTTGGACCATTGGGGCAATCCTTTCAGAACTAGCAGCTTCTAAGAAGGTGAGGATAAGCCAGTTGAAGATAGGAGGGAGTCCTTTATACTTCTTGGAAAGCCAGAAGGAATTATTGCAACGCTTCGCAGACTACTTGAAAGGCCCTGAGAGGAAGGCGTTCGAGTTGTTAAGGGAGCGGAAAGTGTTGAGGGACTCCTCTTTAGAACCAGCCGTCCGCGTGGCTTTGAGAAACGTGAAAGACTTCGCGAAGCCGTTGCGCGTCGCTGCCAAGGAAGGAGAAGAGTTGTTCTGGAAGTGGTACTTGTGCAGCAACGAGGAAGCAGAGGAGTTGATAAGGAAGGTGTTAGGCATGCCTGGAGGGGGGCGAAGCGCCGCGAAGATTTCCGGGAAGAAATCAGTTGGAAAGGAGAGATTCTTTATTCAGAAAAAGCTTAAAACCGGCGCCCCGCCGTTAAAGGACTCCTTCCAAGAAGAAGTGGAGGGATTCCTCAAAGGGAAGGGAGCGGAGGTGTTGGAGGAGAGAGTGGTGCGGAGGGGTTCCGAGTTAGAACTAGTGGTGAAGGTGCCGACTAGCATTGGCTCCCAGACGTATTACTGCAAGGCGAAGAACAAGAAGAAGTGCAACGAGGGGGACTTAAGCGCCGCGTACCTGCAAGGCTCCACTAGGAAGCTCCCCGTGCTGTTCCTCTGCACCGGGCAACTCACCAAGAAGGCTGAAGAATTGCTAAGAACCGAGTTCAAAGGAATGATTGTGAAGTTCATATCCGAAGATGGGTAGCAGGATTATAGAGTTGATGGAAGCAAAGGAGGTTTCCTTGAAGGAGTTGGAGGGGAAGATTTACAGCGTGGACGCTCACAACTTGTTATACCAGTTCTTAACAACGATAAGGCAGAGGGACGGCGGCTACTTGAGGGACAGCCACGGCCAAGTAACCAGCCACTTAGTAGGGTTGTTCTCAAGGATTACCAGGCTTATGAGGCGCAACATGAACTTCGTGTTCTGCTTTGACGGGGAAACCCCTGAGTTGAAGCAAGAAGAGCTTGAGAGGCGGAAGTCGTTGAAGAAGGAAGCCGCTGAGAAAGCAGAGGAAGCCTTAGCCAAGGGGGACGAGGAGGAAGCGTTCAAGTACGCCCAGAGAACTGCGAGGCTGACAGAGGAGATGATAGAGGAGTCTAAGAAGTTGATAGAAGCGTTGGGGCAGTGCTGGGTTCAAGCGCCCAGCGAGGGCGAGGCGCAAGCGGCGAGGATGGCTGAGAGAGGGGACGCTTACGCCGTGATTAGCCAAGACGCGGATTGCTTCTTGTTCAAGGCGCCGAGGCTTGTGAAGAACTTGACCATTACTGGAAAGAGGAAGCTCCCCGGCAGGCACGCTTACGCAAGCGTTTCGCCCTTGCTCATTAGCTTGTCCGACAACCTTAACAAGCTGGGGGTGAGTCACGAGCAACTCTTAGTGATAGCGATACTCGTAGGGACTGATTACAACCCTGGCGGCGTGAAGGGGATAGGTCCTAAGAAGGCGTTGAAGCTTGTGAAGGAGGCGGAGGATTACGACGAGTTGTTCAGAAGCGTTGGCTGGTCGGAGTGGTTCAACTATGACTGGAGAGAGGTTTACAAGGCGTTGGCGGAGATGAAGGTGAGTGATGACTACTCCCTCTCATTCAAGGATCCGGACAAGGAAGCCGTTTCAGAGCTGCTAGTGGAGAGGCACGACTTTGACAAGGAGAGAGTGGAGAAGGTGATGGAGGAGTTGTTAAGGGAGAGGTCTCAGCGGCAGAAAGGCTTGTCCGAGTTCTTCTAAAAACAAGGGAGTTAAACGCTTCCCGAGGAGCAGCGAAATTTTTAAAAAAGAATTCGTCCTGAGCGCTGGGAGAGGTGCTTGAGAGGTGGCGGGATAGTGATCTGGGTTTTCTACGCTTTCTTAACAGCGATTTTCTTAGCGTTGTCAAACGTGGTAAACAAGAAGGTCTTGTTCAAGGAGCACGCCTTGGAGTTCTCCACAGTGTTCTCCTTGTTCAACGCCGCCCTCACCGCTCCGCTGCTGTTAAACGCTGACTTCTCCTCGCTGAACTGGGGACTGGTTGGGATGATTTACGCTGTGTCTTTACTGGCGGGGGTTGCGAGGCTCTTGCTGACTAAGAGCACGCGCCACTTACCAATATCAGAAGCGAGCCCGTTCACCGTGTTCTCACCCGCTGTTTCATCACTCCTAGCGTTCTTGTTGATAGGGGAATCTCTGGAAACCAGGCAAGTTCTCGGAATAGCCTTGCTCTTAACCGGGATTTACTTCTTGGAGAGCGACAAGCCGTTAAGGGAGCAGTTAAACGTGTTGAGGGGGAAGTACGTCAAGCTGATATTCGCAGCCCTCCTCCTCTACGGGTTCAGCTCGGTGCTGGACAGGAAGTTGCTGGGAAGCGCAGAGATAGGAGGGTTGGGCGTGCCCGTGGTCACGTACATCCCCTTGGTTCACTTCTTCATAGCGTTCAACTACTTAGCGTTGTCCTCACTGCTATACGACGGCTTGAGAGACGTTAAGAGGGGTTTGAGGAAGGCGGGGTGGTGGATATTCTTGTCCTCGGTGCTGATAATAACGTCTAGGACTTCTATGGCGAAGTCGTTAACCTTCCCGGCGGCGAAGCTGGGACTCGTGTTGTCAATCAAGAGCACGCAGGCATTGTTCACCACCCTATTAGGAGGGAGTTTGTTCAAGGAGGAGGGCTTGTTCCGAAAAACCGTTGCGTGCGCGGTGATGCTCGCAGGAGTGTTCGTCATGCTGAACTAAGAGGAATGCTTAAGAGAAAATGAGAAGTTTAAAATAAGGGTTCCTCTACTTTGAACAAGTATGAAGTTGTTTAAAAGGGAAGGTGAAGAGCTTGCCAGCGTTGTTCAAAACCCGGCGTTGGCGTTAAAGTGCGCTTCTGACAAGCGTTGGAGTAAGAAGTGGGAGGAAGCCTTGCTGAGCAATCAAGGATTGTTCAAGTTAAGGTTTCACAAGTACATATTACGAGTTATAGGGCCCAGGGTTACGAGTTCAGGGGAAGTGACTGGTAGCGGAGAGGTGATGGAGGAACTCCTCGCCGGCGCCGCGCTCACCGAGGAGCAGTACAGGTTTTGGGAGTTGCTGAAGAGTCGCGGCTTGAAGCAGCGAGCAAAGGAGTACTTATTCGTAATTACTGGAGCATTCTCCTTGTGGTTGAGAGACGTGGAGGTGTTGAACGCGTTGTTAGAAATACTCCCCGAAGAGGAGGACTACTTGAAGGGTGCGGAGAGATTCTTGAAGAGATTAATGAATGAAGGATTCTCTCCTGAAGAGATATGGAGGAGTGTTGAGAGGCACATCCCAGCGTTCAAGCCTGAAGACTTGGAAGAGAAGAGTCCTAGACACGTGATTGCTTACTTGGAGGAGAAGTTGCGAGGGATTAAGAGGGAGGAGTTCAACGTTGAAAGGGAGCTCTCAGTGTTGAGGAAGGAGTTCCCTTTATTGTTTGACAAGTCCTTCGAGAAAGCGTATGGTAAGAGGTTGAGGAGGGTTGCTGAGGAATGGTTGAGGAGGGTGCAGGGGTGAGCGGGGCTTCCAAGAAGGTTAAGTGCTTAGCTGTGAAGGCTCCTCTGAGAAAGGCGGAAGAGGTTAGGAAAGCGTTGGCTGAGAAGGGGTTGTTAGCGGAGGGTTTAACCTTTAAGAAGGCAGAGGACTCCTTGCTATTACCGGTAAAGGAGGGCGCTCTCCGCGAGGAATCCTTGAAAGGGCTTTCATTCTCAGAGGAGGAGTTCGAGGAGAGGAAGAGAGAAGAGGGGTTAAGGGATGCTTTGAAGAGCGTTTTGTCGCAGGGAGAATTGGACGCGTTGAAGACCTCCTTTGACAGGGTCGGCTCCATAGTAATCTTAGAGATTGACGAGGAGTTGAGGGGCAAGGAGGAGTTGATAGCGAGGACGGTGTTGGAAACAGTGCCTGGGGTGGACACTGTGCTCCGCAAGGATGAAAAGCACAAAGGGTTGTTCAGGACTCAGCGGCTCAAATTCCTCGCGGGAGTGGATACCAGAGTTGCGCTGCACAGGGAGAACGGCGTGGAGTTAAGGGTGGACGTGGAGAACACTTACTTCAGCCCCCGCCTCTCCACTGAGAGGAAGAGGATTGCGGGGTTGGTGGAGAGGGATGAGAGGGTCCTCGTGATGTACTCTGGCTGCGCGCCTTACCCCTGCGTGATTGCTAGGAACGCGGAGCCGGAAGTAGTGGTTGGAGTGGAGATTAATCCGGTGGCTCACCGCTACGCCGTTGAAAACGTTTCTTTGAACAAGCTTCAGGGCAGGATCGAGTTGTTCCAGGGAGACGTGGCGGAAGTGGTTCCCAAGTTGGAACTCTTCGGCTCCTTTGACAGGGTAGTCATGCCAGCTCCTGAGCAAGCGTTCCAACACTTAGGCCTAGCTCTCCGAGCAGTTAAGAAGGGAGGCGTCATCCACTTCTACTGCTTCGCGGAGAGCGTGAGGGAAGCAGAGCGGTTCTTGAAAGGCTTGAGATGCGACGGGTGCAAGAGGTGCGAGCTGGAGGGAGGCGTCCTCTGCGGGCAAGTGGCTCCGCGAAAGTTCAGGGTGTGCTTGGACTTGAAGACGCGTTGAAAGACGGGTTTGGGGGGTTGGAAATAAATAATTAAAAAAGGCAAAGCATTACTAGGGCAGCGCCCCGCCCCCCGCGGTGACCGCGTGAACACCCGAAGAGGCGAGGGGGGAGGAGTGCGAGGGGTTCGTGAGGGGCTCACAACTGCGAGCAAGCCTCAGCCAGCCAGCAGCCGCCCCCTCGCTGATGACTTGCTTCGGAGTACGAGAGCGGAGGGGCGGGGCGCCCCAACTCTTCCAACTCTTGTTTGAAAAAGTAGAGGAGTCGATGGGAAGGGTGATGAGAAAGCGCTAAGAAGAGAGCTTTACGGGTTTAACGGTTCAAGGCAAAAGCTTAAAAAAGCCGAGGGGTTAAAAAAGTTGAGGGGGGAAACAGCTTTAGAAGAAAGAGCTAAGCGAGGAGGGAGTTCGCCGTGGTTGTTGACTTGTCCAGGCATTACTCCAAAAGTTCAAACCCGTTGCTGAGAGCAGTGTTGAAAGCAGTTATCCCGAAGCGAGCGTTTTACTGGGCGACCTGTTTTGAAGAGGCAAGGGATTACTTCAAAGTTAAGCCTCCGAGGCGCAGCGCTAAAGACTTCTGGAAGAGGAAAGCCCTGGTTACTTTCTACGACTTAGAAGCCAGGATACTAGCAGAGAGGATAAGCGAGGAAGGAAACGCTCACGCCCTAATCTGCTTCAAGGAGCAAGGAGTGGAAAGCTTTGAAGAAGGCGTGAAGGACGGCGAAGCGCTGGTCGCTTTCTACAAATGCCCCGCTGAAGAGTACGCGTTCGCGAAGTCGTTGAACTCGTTGAGCGCTGAGGAGTACTCTGTTGTGCCGTGCGTCACATTGGAAGTGGTTGAGAAAGAGCAAGGCTCACACCGGCGCGGAGAGTACAACTTCAAGGTTCACAGCTTCAACCCGTTAAGCCAGTTGAGAATGCTATTCGTGGAGTGAACCCCTAGGTGTAGCGCAGACCCCCTCAACC
>CAZTPT010000020.1:0-8653 GCA_964615705.1 uncultured Methanosarcinales archaeon | reverse complement strand
ATCTCTGCTTTCATCACGCGTCAGCAAACATAGCCCTCCCCTTCCGGTCCTAGCTTGGGGTCTATCTCGTAAGTTTTTAAGTGTTGCTTGTCAATCTTGAACCAGGAAGGAGTGTTAATGATTGGGTAGCACAAGGACTGGTTAGGAGCGCTTCCGAAGTACAAGTAGTCCACTAAGCTAGCGTTGTTCTTCACCTCTAACCGTTGGTCTTGAAGCTTTGGAATGTTAACCAAGCTCTCTATCCCGAAAGTGGAGTTGGAAAAGTTGCCTTCCATGCGCATCAAGTAGCTCGGCGCGGACGGGCTTGCTATGTATAAGGACTTGTTCAAGTGGCTTAACAAGTTAGTGGTGTCGTTAGCGTCGTTGGTGTCGTTGATGAAGTAGGAGTAGTTGCTCGCCCTTATAGTGTTGGGAACCCTTCCAAGAGTTCCCACCACGTACAAGGGGTCTCTCAGGCTGAGGATGGAGAGCCTGGTTAATACTTGGTGTTGGTAGCTCCAAGAAGCCAATCCTTTCAAGTCAGTGACGTTGTTGTTCAGCACCACTTTCACGGTTATGCTCCACGGGTCCTCCTGGTATAAAGAAATTGTTGCCTTTGAATCTAAGGAAATCCCTATCCTGCCAGCTATGGAGTTCACGCTTGCCAAGTAGTGGGAGAAGCTGGAGTTCTCAAGCACTGACTTGTTCTTCCCGTTGATTGTGCCATTGTAGAACGCTTCAAGGAATGCTTCATCAGCGTCTTGGAAGAAGCTCCCTGTGAGTGAGAGTTCTTCCTCCATTGCCAGCAACGCCCTGTAACCCGCAATGTAGCTCGCCTTGGATGCGTCATTGTTAAAGTCTCGTATGAAGTCGTTCATCGTCTTCACCCTTGCCTGAACTGCTTCAAAAGAGTCCAGTGAAGGGGTTCTCAGCTTCACCAGTATGAGAACGACTAATAAGAATATCACGGTGACGAACAAGTAGAAGAACCCTTTCCTCCCTAGCTCCACGCGTTCACCTCCAACAGCGAAGGACCCCACATGTAAGGCACTTGCGAAACCGTGAGCACTTGTATCTCCAAGTCTTCTTGGGAGAAGTCTATAAGTATCCTGCCGTCGTCGTCAAAGTCTAACTGGTCTAGCAATGCGTGCGTTGCTGAGTCGTACGCGTCTTCTTCGTCGTAACTAATAGTTGCGTTGGTGTAGGAGCAATTCTTACCTCCAGAATAAGAGGAAGGCACTGAGAAGTTCTTGTAAATCCCTGACTCTAACTCCACCACCCAGTTGCACCCCTCTGCTTTTTCCAGCACGGGTAGCCTGGGAGTTGAGAGGTTTATCGCCGCAGAATATATGAGAGTGTTGTTAGCGGAGCAACCTGTGTCGTTGTAAGGGTTGTCCCCTGTCTTCACCCTTATGTAATTAGCACCTGCTGCTAGGATGGTTGGGTCTACGTAGACCGAGAACGGGTCTCCCAGCTTTGAGTAATCCTTGTTGTACCTTGAAAGGTTGAACGCTGTCTTGTTGTTCACAACCACGAGGTCTGTCCAGTGCTCGGCGGAGTAAGAGGTTATCATTGCTTCTAAAACCCTTATCCCTGCGGGGATGCTCACCACAGGGGTGCAGGTGTTGAACTGGCCGCTTTGCAGAGTCACGGACACCTCGTTCTGAGAAGGGGTTGGCAAGAGGGGCGTGTAGTTGACGAGTATGTATGAGTCTGGGTAGAGCGTTGAGGGGGCGTAGCCCTTGCTGAGTATCACGGTTTGCGACTGCCTGCTAACCTCTACTATGTTGCTAGCCACGTCTTTGTAGAACTCTTCTAATTCTTGCACGTTGTTGCTCTTCTTGTACAATCCTTCGCCGCACTCCGCTATGGATTGAAGGGCTGCCTCGTCAGCGGCGTCGCTGAAGCCGACGGAGTAAACGGTTATCCCGTATTGCTCCTTCGCGTCGCACGCTGCTTGCACCGCGTCTCCAGTGGATGAACCAGTGCCTTGCCTCGCGCATTGCCTGTTAGCTTGGCCGTCAGTCATTAAGAGTATCGCCTTGTTCCTCGTGTCGTTCAGCACTCTGAGTTCTAAGTCGAACTTGGCCGCTCCTTGCTTGTTAGTAAGCATTACTGCTACTACGTTGTCGCCTTCCTTCAAGTATTCCTCCTTGACGTTTATCCCTCTCTCGTTCCAATACTTGGCAGAGTCAACCCCTGACGGGGAGTGAACTAGGTTCCCGTTCACGTACACCGTGGCTGAGTCGTCAGCTAACAGGTTTATTATTCCTTTCCGCGCCGCGCTCTTGTTGGATATGGTGAAGTGCTTCCTGAAGTAGTAGGTGTCCGTGGAGTTAGCTATCTCTATGTAAACGTTGTCTATGTAGAATCGCCAGTCCTCGTCCCAAGTGTTATCGCCTGGGTTCTCAGTCGCCTTTGCCCCTATGACCAAGTAATACCAGCCAGGACTCGTTATAAGCTTGCTTAGGTTCCCGTTGAAAACACCGCTCCCAGGGTTGGGACAGGCGTGTGAAGGGTCCGGCGCGCTGCTCCCCGTGTCTTCGCACCAGAACACTTCCGGGCTCGGATCGCTTATGGTCCCGTTCTCGTCAAGGTTTGAGCCTAAGTAGTTGGAGTAGTTAGCGGAGGGAGCTTTGTCCCCTGACATTCGTCCGAACAACGCTTTTATCCACCCCTCTTCTCCGGGGTCTAAATACGTGGGGTCTAGAGTCCACTCGAAGTGCAGGGTTGCTGAGCCGTTGCTTCGCAACGTGTTATAAGCGTCTTGGCTTACGTAGAGCTCCACCCCAACCGCTCCGGAGTCCGGGATCTCGTCTTTAGAAGGGGAGTCGTCGTCCCAGCTGTTTCCTATGAATATTTCTATCCTCCCGTTGTTAGCTACTTTGTTGTCGTCTTGGTTCCCGTCCTCGTTAGGGTCTGTGTTTATGTACACGTCAGTCCCTCCGGTGTTGAAGTAGCCGAAAGAGGTGTCCCAGCCGTCGTCGCCGGAGCCGTTGGTCCAGCCGAAGGTGTTACCGGTCTGGTTTAATCCAGAGGTGAAGTCCACGTACACGGTGGAGGAGTCTTGCGCGAGTTCCCACAAGTCGGGGTAGTAAGAATTGTTTCTGAGGAGGCTTCCTACGTCAGTGGCTATGCTTGGTCCTTGGCCGTCCTCGTTGCTTCCCAGCACTGCTTGGCCGGTGCTCCAGTCGGAGTCGTTGTAGTCCTGCTCGGTCCAAGCGTTGCCTGCTTGGTCGTCTGGGGGTTGCGACAAATTGCTGTCGTTCAACTTAGAGAGGGGGTAGTAGAGCCAAAATGAAGCCTTGCTCACCAGAGTTTGAACGCTGAGCGAAGCGGAGATAAGGTCTGAGGCGGAGTTTATGCCGCAGCAGATGCAGGTGGCTCCGCTGGCGTAGTAACCCGTCTCGGGCACCGCTGTTCCTATGGTTTGGTTCAGAACCGTGAAGTTCTGCGTTAAAGCAACCGTTTCACCACTCCTTGTGCTGGACTCGTAAGACACAAGCCCCACCTTGTTCCCTGTGATGTTCAAAACGTTTAAGGCGAACGTCTTGTCCAAGCACTTAGCCACGCTTAGGCGGGAGGTGTCAGAGGAGTTAAAGGAGGGGTCGTCGCAGTTCCTAGGCGTTCCTGCGAAGTAGTCAGTGCTCATCATCCAATCCATGCTCCCGCTGACGTCTGTAACTATCACCACGTCTGCTATGCCCTTGTAAGAAGTGACGTAGGTGAGGTTTTCAAAGCCAACCCTTATAGGGACTGTTAGGTTTAAGGATGAGAAGTTTATAGAAGCTGACAAGTTGCTCCCTGACAAGTAGATGAATTGCTCGGTGGTGCTGTTCAAGTCCGTGTAAACCGTGGAGTTCCCAATGGTGAGGTAGAACGTGTTGTTAGCTGAGGAGTGGTTGGCGAAGTAGTGGAGGTAAACGGATAAGTCTTTCAGAATTCCTGGGACGAAGAAGGAGTCGTAAAGGTTAACCACTCCTTCTATCCCTGGCAAGAAGTACTTCTTCGTTCCGTTCAGCAACCCTTCAATGCTTGGTTGAGAGGAGAGGTAAGTCACTCTGAGGAAGCCCCCGCTTATGAAAGCGTTGTTCAAGTCGTTGAAGGAGAGGTAGACCTGGTTAGTCCCTGGCTTGAGGGAGGCGTTGCAGCTTGACAAGTCCCATGCAAGGGTGGAGTTGGGAGTGGCGTTCAGAGAGGCGCAGAACTGGTCGTTGAAGTAGATTGAGAAGCCGGAAGCGCTTTGGAGTTGGAGGTAGATGCTTAAAACCTTTCCTTGACTCGCGTTGACGTCTGAGGGGAGGTTCACGAAGCCTGTGATGTTGCCTTGCCCTACGAATCCTCCGAAGTATAGGTATGAGGAACTCTGCTTCTCCCTTATCCGCTCCAGGTAAGCAGAGGCGCTCGTGCCTGTCAAGGGAGCCCCTTTCTTCACTCCTGTGACCATTCTCCGCGCGTTGATTAAGACATTGGCGTTGGAAGCGTTCTCCTCGTAGAAAAGGTCTTCCTGAAACCCTACGGTGAGCCCTGCCCTTTCAGGTATCAATCCTTGTATTAAGGACTCTGTCAGGTTCGCCGCTTCAGAGGTTATGTTGAGCGCCCAGAACTCCCCTAATTGTTCCAGAACGGTGTTGTTAGGGTCGGCCTTTCCCTCCTCTACTAGCGAGGACGCGACTGTGTTGTTCAACTCCCCTAGGGTTATGCTTGAAAAAGCGGTGAGGAGGTCTGTGGAGAGGTAAAATGTTGATTCAGAAGGGGTTTCCTCCACCGTCATGGTGGAGAGCAAGACGAGACCTGCGACTAGAAGGATCGCGCTTAGAAACGCGTCAATGCTGAAGTAGAACGCCTTCTTGCTCAACGCCACGCCATCACCACCATCCTGACTAAGTCGTTCCCTCTAACAGTGACCCTGTCAATCCGGGCCAAGTCCTCGACCTTGGTTGTGAGGTTGAAGGAGTGGCATTCCGCCACTGTCACGTTTACGTAGGTCTCAGCACCGTTGAACGCTTTAACCGTTAAGTCTAAGGTTGCTGCGCCGGTGTAGTTAGCGTTGAGGGTGGAGAAGTAGTAAGCAGTTCCTAACCCGTTCATCCACTTAGCTATGAAGGGTTTGGAATCGTCATACGTGGCTAGCACTGTGAAGTTCGTGGCGTTGATGTTTTCCACGGTGAATGCTTCCCCTGTCGTTCTGCGCTGTATGGTGTCGTTCAAGGTTACTCCCAGGTTTCCCTCTGTCAAGGTAACTGTCGCTGTTGTGGAGTTGGTCTTGTTGAAGTAAACGCCAGACAGGTTTATAGAAGCGTTTCCTGTTATGAAGATAACTCCTCCCTTTCTCAGGAAGGAGTTAAGCGCTTGCTTGTACTTCTCGTCCAGGGAGGGGTTTTCAAGGAAGAGAAAGTCGTAGCCTTGCAAAGCGTTGTAGAAGTCGCTGTCTTGCCCCTCGTCGTTTCCGTAGTAGAAGTCCGCTACAAGCTTCGCCATATAACCCGCCATGAGGGATTGGTCCTTGTAGTAATACGCTGAACTCAAGAGCTTCTTCTTCAAAGTTTTGTTCTCAACTACTTGGTCCGAGCCCAACACGCACTCCGAGCCAACGCTTAGCAACGAGCCATTCCTGTCTTGGAAGTAGAACGCGTAGTCGTGGCTGAGGCCGAGTAATGACTTTGAGTCAGCGTATGGGATGGCGAGGAAGTTTTTAAGCTTCGCCTCGTTAATCCTCCCGTTAAGGGTGAGCCCTGGAATAACCACTTCTCCAGGGTTCCAGTAGCGAGGGCTTCCCTCCCCTAAGAGTTGGGAGGAGAGGCTTAGCGTTTCTGCCTTCACCTTTTCAAAGTCGTCAGGGGTTAAGGTGTTGACTAGTATCTTCACAGAGAGAGTTATTGCTAACGCGAATATGAGCAGGCTCACCGCGTAGTCCATCACCCACCCCTGGCCCTTCCTCCCAGGGGCGCCTTTCTTGTTAGGATATCTCAACCACTCCACCATTATTCCTTATAGTGACTCTTCCTTGGTGCAGGGAGCCCGAGGTCTTCGGGGTTTTGAGGAGGAATTCTCCGTAAGAGGAGTTCAGATAGAGGTAGTCTTGGTCGTTGTAAACTTGGAAGCTTATCCCGTCAACCTCGCCGGGTATGGTGATGCTGCGCTGGTATCCTGGTTGGACCTCGCTCGCGAGTATTATCTCTCTTTGCAAGTACCTCGCGTAGCTTTGAAGCTTCTCCAACGCGCTCCCCTCAACCTTGCCTTGGAACAAGGAGTAAGCTGCGGTCATGGCTAAGAGGAGGGACACCCCTGCGAACCCGGCCATTATCAAGAATTCAAGGCTGACCTGCCCTTCTCGCATCTTCTCACTCACCCTTTTATCTCCACGCCTAGCGATGTCGCTTTCACCTCTACTTTGTGAAGCCCTGCGAAGGTTGCTATTGAGCCTGTCAAGTTTGCGTCTGACCACTTCACCACCTCGTAAGAGCCAGCAAGGGAGGACAACTTGAAGGAGACGTAGTTCTGGTTGATGGTTACTGACTCCACTCCTTGAGGCATGTAGACCAGCAAGCTTTTCTTGGACGGCTCTCCTAAGTAGTACACCTGGTTCGCTGCTTCAGTAATTGCTGAGGCAACTCTTTCCGCCTGAGACTTTTGGACGTCTTCGTTAAGGCTTTGGCTTTGAGAGTAGAAAACCGCTATCAGAGGCGCTATGAATAAGAAGGCGAAGCCGGTTATCAACAAGTACTCCAGGCTGACCTGGCCTTTCACCTCTTTTTTAAGCATGGATTGTTTTAAGTAAAGGGGCTTATTTAAAATTATCTAATAACCGTTGGTTGAAGAGCCTACCCTATGTAGCTCATCTCGTCGAAACGGTCTCCTGAACTTGTTTGGAAGGGAGTGACGGACTTCTTCAACGCTTTCTCAACAGACCTTATCTCTTTCTCCAACGACTTCAAGGACACTTGAAAGGAGTACTTCTTGTTAAGCACTTTTAACAACTCCTTAGCCCCTTTAAGCCCTATGTACATGGGGTGGGCAAGGGTTTCTGCCAGCAAAGCGGCAGCTTTTATCCTCTTCTCCTCTCCCAAGCTGAGGAGGAGCCCAGACATCCCCATTATCGGCCCTACTTTTCCGTAGATGTTGGTGTTCACCCCTAGCTTTTCAAACGCTTTCAGGAATGCCTTGTTGTTGGCTGTGCAGAAAACCTTGGGTTTTTCAGGGAGTTCTTGCAACCCTATCCCTCCAAGCGTCACTATCTCGTTGCATCCTTGCTTCTTGGCGTAGTTGATAACGGTTTCTGCCAAGGCGTGGGACGGCTCTTCCTGGACTGGCTGAACATCCCCGACTAGGAATAAGAAGTTCTTCTTGTTATGCTTTAAAAGCCTGAACTCTATCCTCGGCGCTTCTATTAAGTTGTCCTCCCTCACGTACACGGCGTTTGGGAGGTGCCTTGATTTCAACTCAGCGACTAACTCGGAGGGAAATTCCTGGAGTAATAGGTCTGCGGCTATCTTGCCCACGTTGCCTATTCCTGGCAACCCTTCTATCAAAACTGAGCGTGAAAGCCTTATCCTCTTCACCGTTTTAAGAGTCCACATAGAGTCCTTTCTCCTTCTTGTACTGCACCCTGTACTTCAAGTACTTGTCCTCCGGGCTGTACTTGGGAGGGTGCGGGGGAACCCTGGTGGCTCCGCAAGGGCACTCCTTAGTCAAGCCGTAGGAGTAACACTCAGGGCATCTAAGTATCTTCTTGCTCATCTTGAATCCGTTCTTTCAAAGCTGTAAGACCCGTTCTTCGCCACGCCCGAACTCACAACGCTTAACGCTTCTTCTAAGTGCTTCTCTGCCTGCTTGTAGTCCGGAGCTGTGACTAAAACCCTGTAAGTCCCGCCCCCCGCATACCTTATGCTCACACCTTCAACTTTCTCGGCTTTTGCAAGGAGCTTCCTTATCACTTCAACCCCGTCCTCTGCGAAGCTGGAAAGTGTGAGCAATCCCTTTATGGTTACTTGCTTGGGCTTTATCTTCTCCTTGACTAATTCTTCAAGCGGCTTTGCTATCTCTTTTTTCAAGCCGTGTTTTTCCAGGCTGGCGTCGTTCTCAACCACGTCTTCAAACGCGAGGAATAACATGTCGTAGTGCTTGAACAACGCGTCCGTCACTTCTTTGTACAGTTTTGAAACATCCGTTCCAAGGCGCTCAGCGAGGGATGCTATTATCTTCTCCGCTCTTTGCTCCTGCTTTATCATGCTTATCTTTGCCTTCCTCTGAGCCTCCGTGACTCTTCTCAAGGAGAGGTCTATGTGGTTCTTCTCCTCGTCAACCCTTAACACCTTGCAAACCACTTTCTTCCCTTCCTGGACGTAGTCCCTGATGTTCCTTATCCTGCCAGGGGAAACCTCTGATATGTGTATCATCCCTGACTTCCCGTACTCATCCAGGGTGCAGAAGACGGAGTGGTAGTGTATCTTGGTAACCGTGCAAAGCACTAACTCGTCTTCCTCAGGGTATCCTTGTTTTCTGTACAGCATCTTCTCACTCTAACACTTCTAGTATCCTCGCTTTTATAAAGCTCTTCCCACCTGTGGGTTTTGCGAGTACCGCGCCGCACACCAAGCACTTAACGGTTTCAGCGGCTTTTCCGAAGATGATTTGCTCGACGTTGGTGTGCCGCAGGACTGGATTTCGGATA
>CAZTPT010000019.1:0-8691 GCA_964615705.1 uncultured Methanosarcinales archaeon | reverse complement strand
AATAATATTCAATTTTATGAAAGACATAGAGGATAAACTGATACCTTTGTTGTTAGAAGGATACTGCACCCCTCAAATCTCTCGCATAGCGAGAAAGCTCAAAGAACCCAGCACCACGTTGCACTACAACATCAAGAAGTTAGAAAGGAAAGGAGTTATAAAGCGGTACAAAGCCGTCTTCGACTATGAAAAGATTAACAAGGGCTATTGCGCACACATCCTCCTCACCCTTGCACCGGAAGAGTACTGCAACCCAGAACGAATAGGAGAAGCCCTCGCGAAGCATCCTCAAGTGGAGAGCGTGGACATAATCACAGGGGACTGGGAGATGATAGTCAAGGCAAGGGTGAAGGATCAAAAAGAATACTACGAGTTCGTCAAGAACGTTATCAGCAGGCCAGGAGTGGTGAAGATAAAAACCCTCACCAGTCTTAAACAGTTAAAAACAGAATTCACCACGTTATAAGTCTTTCCGGTGTTATTAAGAAAGGGTTGAAAAGCTTTAAAAAAGAGTTTTCTTCACTCGCGCCTGTGCTGAAGGACAAAGTGATAGAGGCGTTGAAGAAAGTGTTAGACCCTGAGATAATGCTGGACGTCTACACCCTCGGATTGATTTACAAGGTGGAGGAGAAAAACGGAGAGGTCCGCGTCTTGATGACCCTAACCACTCCTCTATGCCCCTACGGAGACCAACTCGTCAAAGATGTGAAGAAGGCAGTGGAAGGGGTGAAGGGGGTTAGGAAGGCGAAGGTGGAGTTAACATTCACGCCTAGATGGGAGCCTAGCGAGGAGTTGAGAGCGTTGCTCGGGGTGTGAGTCAGCGCTAATTATTTAAACAAACCCCTCTCTTCAAGCAAGAACGCGCCGGTGGTCTAATGGCTATGACAACGGCCTTCCAAGCCGTTTATCCGGGTTCGAGTCCCGGCCGGCGCATATTATCAAGGAGGTTCGGATGGGTTCAGTAGTGGTTTTCTGCGCGCATTCAGACGACCAGATAATAGGGCCTGGAGGCACGCTTGCCAAGTACGCTTCTCAAGGAGTCAAGGTTTACACAGTCATATTCTCATACGGGGAAGCAGTTCACCCCTTGCTGAAGAAGAGGGTGGTGAAGAAGATGAGGGCGGAAGAGTCCTACGAAGCCGACAAGGTCATAGGAGGGTCAGGAGTGGTCTTCCTCGGCTTAAGGGATGGATTGATAGGGGAGGACTTGAACAAGAAGAAGACAGAGGTTAAAAGGATGGTGACTCGTTTCTTAAAGAAGAACCCTGAAAAGGTGTTCACCCACTCCCTTGACGATCCTCACCCTGACCACAGAGCGGTTTGCAAGTTCGTCCTTGAATGCGTTGATTCCTTGAAGAAGCCGGCAGAGGTTTACGGGTTCCAGATATGGAACCCTTTCAAGATGAGCGGGAAGAAGTACCCCTTGCTCGTGGTTGACGTCACGCAGACGTTTAGCAAGAAGATAGAAGCGTTGAACTGCTTCAAGAGCCAGTGGGCGGCGCTCTTCCTCTTAAGGTGGTCCACTTACGTGAAGGGGTTGCTGAACGGGTTGCGCAACAATTGTTTTTTCGCAGAAGTGTTTTACAAGCTGAGATGAAAAAGGGTGAGAAGCTGAAGGTGTTGTTCGCGTGTGACAGCGCGCCCCCCCACCCGGACGGGGTTTCAACCTTTATCAGAGAGGTTGTTAGCAGGGCGAGCAAAGAATTAGAAGTAACCCTTGCAGTCCCTGAATTCGCCAAACTCTGGAGAGGGGTTAAAGCGGTGAAGCTCCCCTTGTTGAAAGAGTCCTTCTTCCAGTCGCTCGTGGGGTTCACCCCTGCGAAGCCTTGCTTCAAAAAAGTGTCCCGCTTGGTAGAGGAGAACGACGTGGTCTTCACCCAGCTACTACTAACCATAGGCTTCTCCGCCGCCTTGGCGGGGTGGTTGAAGGGGAAGAAGCTAGTCGCTTACATCCACTCAGTAGAGTGGGACAACTACTCCAAAGGCGTCACTTCAGGACTGCTGCAGGGTTGGCTGCGAGGCTTTCTAAAAAGGCTTTACAGATTCGCTTACAACAGGTTTGACTGCTTGATTGTGCCGAGCAAAGGAGTTGCGGAGTTGTTGTCAGCCAACAAGGTGAGCACGAAGAAGGAAGTGGTCCACCTCGGAGTGGACAGGTCAAGGTTCAAACCAGACCCCTCTGTGAGGAGGATGGTGAGGAAAAAGTTGGGGTTGAGCGAGGAACACTTCCTGATAGGTTACCACGGCAGGCTTTCCAGGGAGAAGGACTTGAAGACTTTGCTGAGAGCGTTCTCCAGGGTGAGGCGGAAGTTCCCCGAAGCGAGGCTGCTCATTATCGGGAAAGGGTTGAAGTCCTTGGAAGAAGAGGTGAAAAGGGTGAGGGGAGTTATACTTAAGAAGCCGGTCAGCAAGGTGGAGGACTACTTGAAAGCGATGGATGCGTACTGCTTAACATCCCTCACAGAGACAACTTCTCTGAGCACGTTGGAAGCCATGAGCACGGGGTTGGCAGTCGTTGCTACAAGGGTTGGGTTGGTGAAGGACTACGTGGTGAACGGGGTTAACGGATTCCTCGTGAGGAAGGAGAACGCTGTTGAACTCGCAAGGGTGTTGGAGAAGCTCGCGACCAGTCCCGAGCTCAGGAGGGTTGTGGGGAGGGAGGCGAGGAAGTCTGTTAAGGACTTTGACTGGGACGCATCCGCTAAGAGGGTGGTGGAGGTTTTGCGAAGAGTTAGAGAGACAGAGAAAGTCGAGGAGGATTCTGGAACGGCTTGACTCAGACCTTCAGAGTGGTTACCTTGCTCTCCCCGTCCTTGTTCATGCTCACCCCGTACAAGTTGTCCGCTTCGCTTATAACCGCGTCATTGTGGCTTATGATGATGTACTGAGACCTCTCAGAGTAAACCTTGAAGAAAGCAGCGAGCTTCTCAGAGTTGCGCTTGTCCAGAGCCGCGTCCACCTCGTCAAATACGTAGAAAGAGGCGGGTTCGTATTCCTGCACCGCGAACAAGAAGGCCAAGGCGGTAAGGGTTTTCTCCCCGCCGCTCAAGCCCCTAATGTCCAGGAACTTCTTCCCAGTAATCTTCACCCTTATAGTGACTCCTCCCGCGAAGGGGTCTTTCTTATCCTCTAGTTCAAGCTCCGCCTCCCCCTTAGTCGTGAGTTTGGAGAAGATGTCCTTGAAGTTCTTGTTCAACTCGTTAAAGGACTTCATGAACAACTCCTTCTTCTTAGCGTCTATCTTGTTAATCATTACTAACACGTCCTCCCGCTCCAAGGCGAGTTTCTCCTTCTTCTCCAGCAAGGACTTGTATTCTTGCTCCACTTGGTCGTATATCTCCAACGCCTTCATATTCACAGCGCCCAGCTCTGAAGCCATTCTCTCGAACTCTTCTATCTCCTTCCTTATAACCTTCTCGTCCTTGTCCTTGTACACAGGAACGCCGTCGTAGTCCTTGAACTCTTCCTCCAAACCCGCGAGTTCCGCCTTCAGCTTGGCAACCTCTAAGGACAAGGAGTGGCTTTTAAGCTCCAAGCTCCTCGACTCCTCGTTCTTCTTCAAAACCCTGTCTTCCAGAGAGTTGACTTTTTCAGCTATGCGTTGCCTCTTCTCAAACAACTCTTTGAACTTGGAATAAAACTTCTTCTCCTCAGCCTCCATCTTTTTCAAAGTGGATTCTAATTCTCTCAACTCTTTCTCCAATTTCTTCTTCTCTTCCTCGAAATCCTTCTCCTCCTTTTCGTGTTGCTTCAACACCTTCTCCAAGCTCTCCTTCTCAGGCAGCAAGATAGTGTTCTCCTCCGAGGAGTATGTCTTTGCCTCCGCCTCCATCGCCGCCACTTCTCTCAGCAACTCGTTCCTCTTCTCCTCCAAAGAGTTTATCTCTGCGAGCACGACCGGGTTCCTCAAACTGCTAATCTTCTCCCTCAACTTCTGCTTCTCCACCTTTAACCGGGTTAATGCTTTGGTCTTCTCAACTATGCGTTCCTCCACTCCTCGGATAGAGTTCTCCAACTCACCTAGTTCTGACTGCAACTCCTTCTTTTTCTCCTTAGTGGCTTCCAAGTCCGCTGAGTCGAAGTGAAGGCTTTTCTCCACCTTTATTATCTCTCCTTCCAACTCGGACTTCCTTAACCTTAACGCTTCAATGGAGTCCTCGCACCCCTCCCTCTCAGCTTCCAGCCTTGAAACCACTTTCTCCAAGTCTTCAATCTCCGCCTCTAACGCTTTAAGCTTGGACAACAACTCCTTGCTCTGGAACGCGAAGCCAGTCCTTTCCTTTGAGCGGTAGCCTCCCTGCATCGCCCCGGAGGAGTCTATCAAGTCTCCTTGCAAGGTGACCATCCTCACCCTGCCTATCCCTATCCGCCTCGCAGTGGCTATGTCCTCCACTATCAATGTGTTGCCGAAGACGTGTTGAAACGCCTTTTCAAACTTGGAGTCAAACTCTACCAGGTCTAAGGCTAAGCCGTGAACTCCTTTGCCTTTGAGGGACCTCGCCTCTGCGCTCACGAGTTTAGGCCTTAACTTGTTCAAAGGGAGAAAAGTGGCTACTCCGAGCTTCTTCTCCCTCAAGTGCTTTATGCACTTCTCCGCCACCTCGTCGCTCTCCACCACCACGCTGGAGACCCTGCCACCCGCGGCTATCTCCAAAGCCAACGCGTACTTCTGGTCCGCGCTTCCAAGCTCAGCTATCGTTCCGTGAATGCCGTGCCAGGAATTCCGAAGCTTTAAAACCTCCTTCACCGCTAAGCCACGAGCCACGCTTTCGCTGAGGGAAGCGCTCTCAGCTTTGAGCTTGGAGTAAGCTTCCCTTCTGGATTGAAGCGTTGCCTTCGCGTTTTCAAGCTCTAACGCGAGTTCTGAATCCTTGGAGAGCAAGCCCTCCAACTCAGAGGAAACCTTGGATAACTCTTCCTTCGCCTTTTTCAACGCTTCCAAGGACTCCTTGTTCTCCTTTTCAAGCTCTAAAACCCTCTCAATCTTCTCGTCAATCCCCTGCAATTGGACCTCTGCCTTGTCCTTCTCCCTCAGCAAGGCTTGCTGCTCCTCTCGCAAGGAGTGGAGCTCCGCTTGCAAGGAATCCGCCTCTGAGTCTATGGCTTCAATCCGCTTATCCACTTCCTCAGCGTCTCCAAGGTTGTGCTTCGCCCTCTTCTCAGCCAACGCCTTGGCGAGGGACTCCGCCTCCTTCTTCTTCTCATCAACTCGTTTCAAGAAGGCTTTCCTCTCACTCCTCAAGGATTCAAGCCTTGCCAGCAACTCTTCCAAGTCGCTGCTAAGCTGCGCTTTTCTTTCCTCCAACTTCTTCAACTCTGATTGCAAAACGTTAATCCTTTCCTTCTTCAAGGCGGATTCCACTCTTAACTCTTCCACCTTCTTGTGAAGCTCTACTTGTTCCTTCTCCCCCTTCTCCTCTATCTCCTTGTTAACCCGTTCCGCTTCTTCCTTCAAGGATTCTATCTCAATCCTCGCAGCGTTGGCATCTTCCTCCAACGCCTTAATCCTTTCCTGAAGCTTGGAGAGCGCTTCCTCGTTCCTTGCCAAGGACGCTTTCTTCTCCTCTATGCGGAGCGCTAGCAGGGTTGCCTTGTTCCGCTTTATCTTCTCGTTCAACTCCTTGAACCTGAGCGCTTGCTCCTTCTCCTTCTCTAACTCTTTCAGGTAGGTCTTCCTCTCAGCGAGTATGATTCCCGCCTCGTTCAACTTCTCCTCCACCCTTCCGAGCTCTCTCAGAGCTTTCTCCTTCTTGGACTCGTAGATGCTTATCCCCGCGACTTCCTCAATCATCCCTCTCCTCTCCAACGGGGACATCTCCACTAGCCCCACGATGTCTCCTTGAAGGACTATGTTGTGGCTGTCAGGGTCTATGCGCGCCTTGCTCAACAACTCCAAAACTTGCTGCCTGGTGTGTTGCTTCCCGTTGATGTAGTACTTGGAGGAGCCGTCCCTTCCAAGAACCCTCCTTATCTCCACCTCCTCAGTTCCGGTTCCAAAGACGTCTTTGGAGTTGTCAAACCATATAGCGACTTCTGCCTGCCTCGCAGGCTCCTTAGATTTACCCCCGTTGTATATCAAGTTGGCTGTTTTCTCAGCGCGCATCCCTTTAGAACCGGACTTTCCAAGCACGAATATCAACGCGTCGAACACGTTGCTCTTCCCAGCGCCGTTAGGGCCGAGGACGCAGTTGTAACCGCCTCCGAAAACCAAGGTGGTTTTCTTGTTGAAACTCTTGAAACCCTTCATCTCCAACTTGTTGATCTTGGTAACCCTGCTCATCTGGATTCACTGCCGTCCCTTGCTATCTTCGAAGAGGAACTATTTAAACTTAACTAAGCCTTTCTTTTTAAAAATTTCTAAAAAAAGGTTTTACTCTTCCAACCTGAGAGTTACCCTTCCGCCCTCGTTCAACGCTTCCACCAAGAGCTTGCCGAGCTTGTTCCTCTTGGTAACCTTTAACTGCCCCTTCTTGGACACTATGCCTGAGAACAAGAAGTCTCCGTCTAAGTAGACAGAGACCGTGTTGTTGGCAAGCGAGGGGTCCAGCTTGAAGGTTATGTTGTTCTTGCCGATGGAGTAGACGTACTGGGCGACGCTTCTGCCCCTTTTCTTCTTGGAAGGCTCCTCCTCCCTCACGTCTATGCTCAACCCCAACCTCTTCTCCAACCGCTCAATATTCTCCCCGCCCCTGCCTATCAGCCTCCTCTTCGCTCCCCTAGGCACGTACACCACTGCCTTGTTGCCAGAAACAACTTCCACTCCTAAAACGTTCACGTGCTTGGAGAACTCTTCCTCCACTCCCTTGGAGGCCAAGCCTAGCAAGGGGGAGGTGTCCTTAGCCACGGGCATCACCACTGTTTCCTCGCCGTAGCTGTAAATCTCGAATTCCAACTTGCCCGTGTTGAAGTCGTGCACTACCACCACTGGCCTGGCGAGGTCTGCCTCTGTCATACCCGAGGGCACCTTTACCTGCATGGACAAGGAGTAAACCTTGCTCACACTTCCCTTCTCTATGAAGATGACCGTGTCAACCACGTGAGGAATGACTCCCAGCTCTATCCTGCCGAGGAATCTTTGAATGGCGTCTATGGTCTGAGTGGCGTGCACCACCCCTACCATACCTACACCTGAGAGTCGGAGGTCCGCGAACAAGTTGAAGTCCGCAGTGTTCCTCATCTCGTCGAATATGGTGTAGTCCGGCCTGCTCAAGAGCAAGATGTCATGTATCTCTTGAGAACTCCCGTGGCTGACCGAATACTGAGTCACTTCCTCCGGGAGCACCAAGTCCCTCGGAGCCTCCACTGTCTTAACCACTTTCCCCTGGTTCAGGTAGTGAACAGCCAAGGCTTGGGCGAAGGTGCTCTTCCCGTGGCCTGGCGGCCCGCTTATTAGTATGCCCTCAGCGTGCTTGGAGAGGCGCTCCTTCAAGGCATCGCTTAAGGAGTAATCCTGAAGGCTCAGCCTCTTCACAGGCCTCACCGCGGTTACCTCGTAGCCGTCAGCGAAGGGGGGCCTGGTTATCACTATCCTGTAATTCCCTATTTGAAGTATGGTGGATCCTTCCCTCTCAACCTCTACGAAGCTGTCGTCGCGCATCCTAGCAACTTCTAACAACTCCTTGGACAACTCCCTCAAGTACTCCCTGCTCAACGGCTCATCCGTTATTGCTTGGAAGCTCCAAGACCCCGGAGTGCCTTTCTTGGCCTTGGCGACGCATCCCTCTTTCAGGTGCACGCTCATGGTGTTGTCGTCGAAGTAAGAGTTGAGAGGGACTTCTTTCTCCTCCTCGTCGAACTCGTAGAACAAGACCTTTATTCCCTTGGACTCCGCGACGAAGGCTTGCACCTTGTCAGCGGTTACCAGGACTGCGCCTTCCTCCCACGCAAGCCTCCTAATCAAGGAGTCTATCTCGCCCGCCTTGGCGTGCCTTATCTCGAACTCTCCTGGGCGTTGCCCTTTAAAGCTTAAGGAGTAGCCCTTCTCCTCGCTGAGAAGCCGAAGCTTTTTCAACTCCTCCAACCCTGCGAGGCCTGTCTCGCGCCCCTTGTTCGCCTGGCTCTCCAGCTCTGCCAGCACTGCTTCGTGTATCAACACTTCCCTAGGCTTTAAAGAGCCGTTGATTATCTCTTCTGAGAGCACGCCTTCTATAATCACGCTGGTGTCAGGGACGAGTTTTTCCTCTTTGCTGGTCTGTCTTTGCAGCGACATGGCGGGATAGGTGTGAACGCTTATTTTTAAAGATTCACCCAAAGGCCTGTATAGCTTTGCGAACCGCTTCGTTGAAGAACGCTTTTAACCAGTCAATGAAGGACCTTGTTTCCAGGATTGCCGAGAATGACTTCTCCACGGAGTATTCCTCTCCTTGCTCGTCTTCAAACAACGCCTTGACCGTGAAGGAGTTGTTAAACGTGAAGGAAGAGGTGTCCAGCAACACTTCAAAGTCCGCCCTCGAGTCCAACGCGTCAACGCTCCACTCCCGGGTTTCCCCGTTGAAGGAGAAGAAAACCCTAACATTCTTAGGAGGAAAGTAAGAGGTTTTGAGGAGTGAGAACCTGAACTTGTACCTTTCCCGGAAGGAAGCAGTGGGGGATGCGTTCGCCAAGACTTCCAAGCCCGGGGTGTCCACCACTTTGAGGAAGAAGAAGTCTTCTTCCCCACCGCCTTTTGCCTTCACCTTGAAGCTCTGGAAG
>CAZTPT010000018.1:0-9230 GCA_964615705.1 uncultured Methanosarcinales archaeon | reverse complement strand
AGAACCCTTTCAAGCTTTTTAACATTTTGAAGCAGAACAAGTCAAAAGCTCCTATAAAACCGGGTCAAAAGGCTCCGAACGAGATAACAGTCAAGGCAGGGCCGACAAGCTTCACCCCAGGACCCATCATTGGAGAGCTCGGGAAGTTCGGAATCCCCACAGGGGTTGAGAACGGCAAGGTCGCTGTGAAGAAAGACGTGGTGGTTGCGAAGGAGGGAGACGTTGTCAGCGCAGACCTCGCCGGCTTGCTGGCCAGGCTGGGAATAGAGCCTGTGGAGATAGGACTGGACTTGGTAGCTGTTTGCGACGACGGAGACATAGTCACCAAGGAAGTGCTGGACATAGACTTCGGGGAGTACGAGGAGAACTTCAAGCGTTGCGCCGCGGAAGCGTTCAACTTGGCGTTCAACTCTGCCTACCCGTGCAGCGAGGTGGCTGAGCCTCTCGTTGCGAAGGCGGCTAGCGACGCTGTCAGGCTCGCCTTGGCTCAGGGGATAATAACTGAGGATACAGTGAAGCACTTGCTCTCAAAGGCAGAGGCGGAGGCCTTGTCTTTGAAGTCAAAGGTTCAAGTTTAAAAAACAAGGAGGTAACCGCGATGGAATACGTGTATGCAGCCATGCTTTTGCACAAGGCGGGTAAAAGCGTGGACGAAGCCTCTGTGAAGAAGGTTTTGGAAGCAGCAGGAGTGAAGGTTGACGACGCAAGGGTGAAGGCTTTGATAGCAGCCCTTGAAGGAGTGGACATAGACGAAGCTATTAAGAGCGCCGCTGTGCCTGCAGCTGCTCCAACCCCTGCCGCAGAGGCGAAGGAGGAGAAAGCAGAGGCTGCTCCTGAGGCGAAGGAGGAGAAGAAAGACGAGCCTTCCGAAGAGGAAGCCGCTGCTGGCCTAGGAGCGCTCTTCGGATAAATTTTTTTAATTTTTTAAGATGAGAGTGAGAAGGGACAATGACCGAGCAAGGAAGCCAAGAATTAGATAGGAATATCGCCGATTTAAAAGAAGAGTTAGAATCGCTTAGGAAAAACCTGCGAGAAGTCTCAGCTGCGAAGGAATCCGTTTACCAGGAAAAGCTTTTTGTGAGGCAAAGGATAACCGAGTTGATAGCTGAGATTGTTTCTTTGAAGAAGGAGCGCAACAACTACACCGACAAGGTAAAGGAGTTGAAGAAGGAGAGGGACTCCTTCAACGCGGAGTTGAAAGAAGCGGTTAAGCAGTTAAAAGCGTTGAGGGAAGAGGAGAAATCTCTCGGGGTGGAGGAGAAAGGGTTCAACTTTAAAAAACTCGCGAGGGAGGTAGAAGCGTTAGAGTTCAAGTTGGAAACAGTGCCGATGGATTTTTCAAAGGAGAAAGCACTCACGAAGAAGTTGAAAGAGTTAAAGGCTAAGCTGGACTCCTTCAAAGAGGTCAAGGAGATTCACTCAAAATTGAGGGGAGCTGTTAAGAAGGTTGCTTCGCTCAAGGAGAAGGCTAACTCCACTCACAAAGAAATGCAGGAACTGGCTCAGAAGAGCCAAGAAATCCACGAGCAAGTGTTGGAGAAATCTGAAGAGTTAGAAGCGTTGCGAGCCAAGGAGTCCGAGCTGAACGAGAAGTTGTCTGAGTGGAGGGAGAAATTAGCGTCTCTGAAGAGCGTTGTGAAGGAGAAAGAGCTAGCCATTAAAAAGGAGAAAGCAACTCTCAAGGAAGAAGCGGCTAAGAGGAGCGAGGAGTTGAGAAAGCTCTCCTTGAAGGAAAAAGAGAAACTCGTATTGGAGAAGTTGAGGAACAAGGAGAAACTCACAACTGAAGACTTGCTAGTGCTGCAACAAGCCGGCTCCGAGCTGGAAGGGGACGAAGGCTAGGAGGACTCAATGCTGTTCCTGATAGGTTTAGGCCTTTCTTGTAGGGACTTGTCAATCAACGCTTTGGAGTGCTTGAAGCATTGCTCCAAAGCATACCTTGAAAACTACACTTCCCTCCTCCCTTGCGCTCTTGAAGAATTGGAATCCTTGACTGGTTTAAAGGTTCAACCGGTTAAGAGGGAGTTCGTGGAGGACGGGGAGTCCTTGCTAGGGGAAGCAGCGAGGGAAAATGTCGCGTTGATAGTGGTTGGTGACGTCTTCACAGCCACGACTCACGCAGCGCTGTACTTGGAAGCAGTGAAGAAGGGTGTGCCTGTAAAGGTCTTCCACAACGCCTCTGTAATGACAGCTGTTTCAATCACCGGCTTGGAGCTTTACAAATTCGGAAGGACAACTTCAATACCTTTCAAAAACGAGCGCGTCGACACCCCTTACCGCGTGTTGCGGGAAAACCAGCGCTTAGGACTTCACACCTTGTTATTGCTTGACTTGGACGTTGAGAACGAGAAGTTCATGACTGTTTGGGACGCGTTGAACTACTTGTTAAGCAAAGGCTTCGGGGAGGGAGAGTTGTGCGTGGGTTGCGCGAGGCTTGGCAGGGATGACTTCAAAGTAAAGGCTGGCAGCGCGGAGGAGTTGTTAAAGGCAGACTTCGGAGAGCCGCCGCACTGCTTGGTAGTGCCTGGGAAGCTCCACTTCTTAGAAGAAGAAGCGCTTAAGCTATGGATGCGTTGAACCTTCCTCGTCCAAGATTATAATGCCTTTCTGAATATCCATCAACACTTGCGGGTAAAGCACGTGTTCCACCCTGAGAACTCTCTCCGCCAGAGTTTCAGGAGTGTCCCTCTCATACCTGGGAACCTTGTACTGGGCTATGATTCTCCCAGCGTCGTACTCCTCAGTAACTATGTGAACGGTTGCCCCGCTCTCCTTGTCGTTAGAGTTGATAACTGCTTCGTGAACTCTCAAACCGTACATCCCCTTCCCTCCGTACCTTGGGAGGAGGGATGGGTGGATGTTAAGTATTCTGTTAGGATAGGCCTTCACGACTAAGGCTCCGAGCTTCTTCAAATACCCTGCCAAGACCAAGAGGTTAACGTTGTGCTTCTTAAGAACGCTTAGGATTGCCTCGTCCAGGTTGTCAGTGTTGTTCTTGTTCAAGCAATAACTAGGGATGCCCCTCTCCCTGGCGAGTTCCAACACCCTCGCGCCTGGATTGTTGCAAATCAAAGCCTCTGCGCGAGCCTCCAACTCACCCTTTTCTATCGCGTCCAGTATCGCTTCTACGTTGCTCCCTCTGTGAGACGCTAAAAACCCGAGGCGCAGCTCCATGCGTTTAAAGTAAAGCGTTACTCGTTTAAAAATTTTGCCCGGGAGGTAAAGGGTTAATCCTTGGATTAATCCAGGCGAAACTTTTATATAAACCCCTCTTGTTTTAAGAAGTTATGCTTGGAAGAAAAGCGATGTCTCCTTTAATCGCGACCCTGCTCTTGATAGCATTCGCTGTGGCTCTGGGAGCGATGATTATGAATTGGAGTAGCAGCTTGGTGGCTGGTGGCGCTAAGGAGACTAAGTGCAAAGCGTTGTCCTTGGAGCAAAGAATTCCTATCTGCTACTCTGAGGGGAAGTTGGTGGTTAACGTTCAAAACAATGGTGAAGAAGAAATAAACAGCTTGGTCTTGAGGATAAGCACGCCTGACTCGGAGCAAGACATCAAGTTGAAGAACTCCTACGTCGCTCCTGGAAAAGCGTTCTCAGCCAAGGTTACAGCTGCTCGTCCTGAGAACTTCAAGCTAAGCGTTTTGGCGAACGTGAGGGTTGGAGAGGATGAAGAACTCTGCGACCAGCCATTGCTAACCTTTGAATCCGTGAAGGATTGCTGATGAAGATAGAGTTATCCCTTGATGAAAGCCTTGAACTAAACGCTGCTCGCTACTTTGAAAAAGCGAAGAAGGCTAAGAAGAAGTTAAGAGGAGCAATCCAAGCCCTCCAACGCTCCAAGGAAAAACTTGAATCGTTCCAAGAGGAAGAGGAACGGCTCGTTGAGAAAACCCTTCCCAAGCCTAAGAAGGAGTGGTATGAGAAGTTCAAATGGTTTGTTTCCAGCGAAGGCTTCCTAGTGGTGAGCGGGAAGGACGCTCGCACCAACGAGTTAATCGTTAAGAAACACGCGCAGCCAACAGACCTGGTGATACACACCGACATGGCGGGCAGCCCGTTCACCGTTGTCAAGGGAGGAGCCGAAGCCTCGCTAACCACCCTCAGAGAAGCAGCGGGATTCACCTTCGCTCACTCCAAGGCGTGGAGGAACGGCTTCTCCACAACGCCTATCTTCTACGTTAAGCCGGAGCAAGTCACCAAGCAGGCACCCCCCGGAACTTTTCTCCCAACAGGAGCGTTCATAATAAGGGGGAGGACTAATTACGTGGAGCCAGAAACCTCTTTCGGCATAGGAGTGACTAGGGAAGGGGTTGGTCACAACGCTGCTGGCAAGGTCATGTTCGCGCCCCTCCCAGCTGTGAAGAAGAACTGCTCCAAGTACGTGGAGCTAGCGGAGGGTGCTTCCAAGCACTCAGAAACAGCTAAGAAGGTGTCCGAGGAGTTAGGAGTGGTTGTGGACGAGGTGTTAAGGGTTCTGCCTCCGAGGCTGGTTATCAAAACTTTTAAATAAGCAGCCTCCTGAAACCGTTAGAGGTGAGAATGGAGAACGTCTTCTTGCTCTTAGGACTAGCACTCGTGGCTTCTACGATTACCGCGTGGTTCTTCAAGCAGTTGAGGCAGCCCTCAGTGCTTGCGTACATACTCACAGGATTCCTTTTAGGCCCTGGCGTGCTTGGCTTGTTCTCCCAAGCAGAAACCACTAGGGTGTTGTCGGAGATGGGGATAACCTTCTTGTTATTCACCGTTGGCTTAAGCATGAGCGTTAAGAACTTGAAAGAACTCGCCAAGGTCTCCTTGGTGACAGGAGTGGTTCAAGTGTTGCTCATCGGGGCGGCTGGCTTCTTCCTAGCGGTTCGTTTCGGTTTCTCAAGCGTGGAAGCGTTCTACATAGGCTTGGCGTTGGCGTTCAGCAGCACCATCATAGTTGTGAAGCTCTTGATAGAGAAGAAAGAACTAAACTCACTCCACGGCAGGATAAGCGTGGGGTTCTTACTAGTGCAGGACTTCTTAGCCATAATAGCGTTGGTCCTGCTCCCTGTTCTGAGCGTGGAGTCCTCAAACCCCTCATTGGAAGTTGCGATTCTCCTCTGGAAAACCTTCGCCTTCCTCGTAGTGGTTGGTTTCGTCACGAAGTACTTCTTGAAAGAAGTGTTTGACTCATTCGCGAAGAACCCTGAATTGTTATTCCTGTCCAGCATTAGTTACTGCTTCTTGCTAGCAGTCACTTCTTACTACTTAGGCCTCAGCCCTGAGTCAGGAGCGTTCCTGGCAGGGATATCCCTAGGGACGCTTCCCTACAACTTAGACATCGTTAGCAAGGTGAAGCCTTTGAGAGATTTCTTCATAGTGATATTCTTCCTAACGCTGGGAGCGGGGACAGGGTTGTCCCTCAACCCCTCCTCACTTGCTCAGATGTTGGAGTTCTCGGTCATAGTGCTCGTGGCAACCCCTTTGCTGATAATGGCGTTGATGGGGTTGCTGGGTTATAGGAAGAGAACCTCTTTCCTCACAGGGATAGCCGTTGCTCAGATAAGCGAGTTTTCGCTAATACTGGTGGCTATGGGTGAAAACGCGGGTCACTTGTCAAGCGAAACGGTTTCCATGATAACAGGGGTGGGGGTTTTGACCATAACGGTGTCCGCTTACTTCATCCTGTACGGTCACAAGTTGTACCAGAAACTTTCGCCTCTGCTAACCGTCTTCGAGAAGAAGAACGCCTCGAAAGAGCCGTGGCAGGTTCCTGTCAAGCTTGAGAAACACGTCGTAGTGGTGGGTTATCACAGGGTTGGCTACGGGATTGTGAAGAAGTTGCTGGAGATGAAGGAGAACGTGGTAGTGGTGGACTTCGACCCGGAAGTGATAAAGCAACTAACAAGTGAAAGGATTCCTTGCGTGTACGGAGACATAAGCGACCCAGAGATAGCGTCACTCATAAACTTGGAGGACGCCCGCATCGTAATAAGCACCGCTCCTGACGTGAACGACAACCTCAGATTGCTGCGAGAGGCGAAGAAGCTTAACAAGGACGTGGTAACGTTCGTAGTGGCTGAGCAAGTGGAGGAAGCGTTGCAACTTTACGACGCGGGAGCTGACTACGTCATCCTACCCCACCTCTTGGGAAGCCACCACGCCTCGCTGTTGCTGGAAGAGATAACCAACAACTTTGAAAAACTCATAGAAACAAAGGTGAAGCACTTGGAAGAACTCCACCAGCGTAGAAAGCTCCACCCTCATCACAATCGAAACTAATATAAAAAAGGAAGCTGATTAAGTATTGCTATGGAACACCTCACCCCCAGCCAGAGGCTTGTGAAGTACGGATTCATCAAGCCAAGCGCCCGCCACAAGTACAAGTACGACGAGTTAAAAAAGTGCTGGGTGCCGACAGAGCCAGGAACTGGTTATGACGAGAAAGACGCGGACGAGGAGATTCACGAGCAAGCAGTTGTGATGCCGGGCAGCGGGGACAAGTTCAACGACTACCTCCCCTCAGGCTACCCTAACACCCCTAAAAAGTTCAGGCTGGTTTACAAGTCAGCATCCGCTTCTCTAGAAGAAACTTATTACTGGCTTATTGACAGCTTCAAAGTAGACCTAGGATTCCCCTACTTTGAGAAGATAATGGACGTTTTCTCCGCCAGCGAGCAAAGCGCGTTCTGGGGGCAAGCCCAGTCCAGGCTAGGCTTACAGCAGGATAGAGCGGTCCAATTCATGGCAACCATTGGGAAGATGGTGAAGGACTTGTTCCAAATAGTTAGGGAGCTGAGAATCTTAGAGGAGCGCCTAGACTTGTACGAGAAGGCGCCTAAGAGCAAGAGCGCGGACGTCACCCTTAAAGGATTGTACATAGACATGGTTGAGGGCGGCTCTAAGAACCCCGCCTCTGTTTACGGCATAGCCCAACAAGTGGGCTTCACAATACTCCCCGACTTGTTCTTCAACACATTGGTCTACGAGGCTGACAAGGTGGACGAAGTGGTTTCACGCCTCAAGTTCAACGAGCAGGTGAAGAACGTTTTGAGGAGGAAGCTGTACTCCTACATAAACTGGAAGGACAAGACTGAGAGGGAGTTGAAGAACAGGTTTCAATTCACACTGCGCTACTTGAGGCAGCACTGGGGCACTATCAAGATGTACATGGCGTGGGTAAAGCCTTACTTGAAGAACGTTCAACGATTAAGGATGAGCCAAGGAGCCATTCAAAGCGTGGACATAGTGTCAGCTTTTGAAACAGCAGTTACTGAGATAGAGGTGTTGGCGAAGAAGCCTCCTAAGAAAGGGGTTTATCCTTGCGTGTTGATAAGCATTAGGTACGTGACGCAGCCCGAACTCTCCTACCACCAAGAGGGGTACGCGCACCGAGGCCCGTTGCACGTTGGGGAGTTGGAGTTCCAGTTGAGGGCTTACGCGTGGACCAAGCAAGACATTGAGAGCTTTAAACGGCTTAAGAACGAGGAGGACATGGAGTTGTTAAGACTGGTTGACGAGTCGGTGAGCGCAGCCATGGACGCGTTGGGAGACGACTTGAACAAGTTCTTAGAAGAAGCAGGGGAGAAGTTGGAGAAGAAGGAAGAACACGCTCACAAGCCTCGCAAGAAGAAGCAACCAGTCAGCGAGGTGATAAGCCCGTTCACAGCCGTCTTCAAAGGTTTTGCAGAGTTGTTCGGCTTGTTCTTCAACCCTAAAGGGTTTTTCTCCAAGAAACCCTCGTCATCTTCTCAAAGCGTTAAGGAGAAAGCGGCGAAAGCGATGATAGTCCCCATGTACTTGACTTACAAGAATTACAAGAAGTCCCACGGAATGCTCGCGTGGTGAGGGGGGTGTCGAAGTGGTTAAGCTGAGGAGAGGCCTTTCAGAGGAAGCGCTGAAGAAGTTGTTAGAGGAGAAGGAGAAGAAGGAGGAAGAGGTCAAGAAGCTTGAGGAGAAGAAGAAAGAGCTTAGAGAGTTGGAGAAGAAGCTTGAGGAGATACTGGAGAACATCAAGGAGGAGGAAGAGTTGGAGATGAGCGAGGGCAAGGAAGAGCCCTCCAGGGGGGAGCTGCCTTCCTTGGAGGAAGCGGTTGCAGGGCAACCTCTTCAAAGCGAGCAAGCGCTTCCAACAGTGGAGGACGCCTCCTCTGTTTACAAGGCAAAGCCTTCCTTGGAGTTGCTCTCAGAACTCTACGGAGCGGTCAGGCAGGAGCTGGAGAGAGGGTCGGAGAGCGAGGTGGTGGAAAAAGCTAAGGAGTTGATATACCACTTAACTCAGAAAGACGCCTACCTCTCCAGGGAGGCGAGGGAGGTGGTGGAGAAGGATTCCTCGGAGAAGCAATACGTTCAACGGTTGCAAGCCTTGTTCGACTCTTTGGAGCAGAGGACAGGGGTTTACAAGCAGTAAGTTTTTTAAAAGCTAAGAATCATTTCTTAAAGTATGAAGTTCAACCACGCTTATTATCACAGCATGGACCGGGGCTACTACATCCCCCCAAGCGCCGCGATAGAGCAAGACTTAAGCGTCAACCCCGAGCCAAAGCAAGCAGAGACTTCCTTAACGCCTGACAAGATAGGGTTCAGCTCAAACCCCTTCCAGCAACCAATCCAGGCAGTGCAGGCAAGGATAAGGGAAGGCGTAGGTTACATAGACATACCATTCTTCGGGTCGGGGAAAGGTAACAGGGAGCGCTACACCCCTGAATCAGTTTCTAAGAAGGAGAGGGAGGACATAAAGGCGTTGGCGGAGATAAACGAGGTGAAGCTCAGCACCCACGCCTCCACTAACATTCAAGGACTTGCAGGGCTTGGGAGGGACGGGTTCAACGAGCAGTTAAGAGAGGAAACCTTGAAGGAGTTGAAGAAGGCGATAGACTTCGCGGCAGACCTCCAAGGCGGAGCAGTTGTTTTTCACACAGGAGAGTTCCCAAGACCTTTCATTGATCAGAAGTGGAACAAGGGGGAATTCGTGAATTACCCTGCGGAAGAGAAGGACGCGGTGATGCACCTAGTGGACGAGCGAACTGGCGAAGTCATAGGAGGGGTGAGGAGGAGCGTTGAGGTGTACGAGCCCATCTACAAAACCGACGAGCAGGGGAGAGAGCTCACCCTGGACGGCAAACCAGTGAACCCGAAGGACGTGGAGAGCTTGCTGAGGAGGCAGCCTGAATGGGACCCTGAGAAGGAACAGTTCAAGGTTAGGAAGCTCACATGGCAGGACTTCGTGGAACGCGCGAAGAAAACTGGGAGGACGCCTG
>CAZTPT010000017.1:0-9241 GCA_964615705.1 uncultured Methanosarcinales archaeon | reverse complement strand
ACCCCTAGGTCTAGCGCAGACCCCCTCAACCTCGGCTCAACCTCGAGGAGGAAGGGGGGGTGTTAATCCATCCCTGGCGGGGAGGGGTGCGTCTTCACCAGAAAAGCCGCACACCTTCTTAGAACCAAGCTCCAAGCAATCAACTCCTCCGCTACTAATCTCAGGATCGCAAAACCTTTGCTTAAAATCATCCAAGTACCTCAAAGAGTCCCTGTGAATCGCTAACTTTCCAAGGTTGGGACAAGTGAGAGCGATGCAGTCAGAGGGAGCGGAGCACTCGTACTCGCCTCTGGGAGGCCATCCTTTAAAAGGAGAACTCGTGTCGCCCGCAGTACTTACTGATTCGTCGCTCCCAACCCCTAAACTGGCAGGCCTTAAGAGCAGGAACGCAGTTGCCACGCTGAGGAGCAACAACGCCGCTACCCAGTACTTCAGATTCACGGTGCCACCCCCTCAACAATTCTAAGCAAAAAGCTGGGTCACCCGAACATGGACCAAGCGTTCCTGTCCAGTTCTTCATCTTGTTTAACCTTCTCGACCGCTTTGAAGAAGTCGCCCTGCAACACCTTCACCCTCCCGTCCCGGATGGCGAAGTAGCCCGCCTCTGTGCAAACCGCTTTTATCTCCGCCCCCGAGAATCCGAGCATCGCCTTGCACACAGCGTCAGCGTCTATCCTTGCAAGGTTCATGTTCTTGGTGTGGATCCGGAATATCTCCTTCACCCCTTCAAAGTCAGGGTTCGGTACGAGTATCTGCCTGTCAAGCCGTCCAGGCCTGAGAATAGCAGGGTCCAATATGTCCTTCCGATTAGTGCACCCAATCACTTTCACGTTGTCCAACGCTTCGAACCCGTCAATCTCTGCCAGCAACTGCATGAAGGTTCTCTGAACCTCCCTCTCTCCTGAAGTGCCTAGCTCCACGCGCCTAGCTGCTATGCTGTCCAACTCGTCAATGAAGACTATGCTTGGGGCTTTCTGCCTCGCGAGTTCGAATAACTCCTTCACCAGCTTGGCGCCCTCCCCTATGAATTTCTGGACGAGTTCCGAACCCACCATTTCTATGAAGGTGGCGTGGGTGGAGGCAGCCACCGCCTTGGCTAGCAAGGTCTTCCCCGTCCCTGAAGGGCCGTAGAGCAAAACCCCTTTCGGAGGGTTAATCCCCACCTTTCGCAGCAGGTCTGGCTTCTTCAAGGGAAGCTCTATCACTTCTTGCAACTCCCTCACCTGCTCCTTCAACCCTCCAATGCAGTTCCAGGAAAGGGTTGGCTTCTCAATAATTACGAATTTCTCAACGTTGTGATTAGCGTTGGAGTCGTACTTCCCAACCACTGTGAGGTTCTTCTGCTCCACCAAGACAGCGTCTCCCGGTTTCAAACCAGTCACGCTCCGAGAAACCTGGACTAAGAACTTGTTCCCGTTAGCAATCCTGATAACCGCTTTGTCCCCTAAGAACTCTACCAGTTCAACCACCATCAACGCAGGAGTCTTGTACCTTGAAAGCTCCTCCCTCAACTGGTTAACCGTTTCTTTTAAGAGCTTGTTCTCCTCTTCCAGCTTCAAGTTGGTAACGGCTGTGTAAGAAAACATTGCTTGCTCCAAGTTCTCCTCTAACTGCTTGTTGCCAGAGTCCTCCCTAGTGCTCATCCGCCGCGCCTCCCTCCAAACACTGACTTCAAGAATGGTGGAGTATAGATGGTGGAAGAACAAGCGAAAGTGGTTGAGCGGGGCTCGTGAGATGAGTGTCTCTTAACGGTGCGAACCATTTTTTAATTTCTAAACCTTTTCCTAAACCCGGGAGTTAAACCGAAGCGGTTAAAAACTGAAGCCTTGCAAAATATAGTTTTGAAAACTAGTATTTAAAATTTTTCGCAAAGATATTTAAATAAATCTCTTAGGGGTTTGTGAAGGATGAGTAGTTCTGAAGGAGAAGAAGGAGAGGTTTGGGACCTCTCAGGCATCCTGCGAGACCCTGACGCCGCGTTGGAAGAGTTAAAGGAAAGCGTTGCCAGGTTTAAAAAAAAGTGGGGGGCTCGGTTAAACAATATAACTCCTGAGTTATTCCTTGAAGCGTTGAAGGAGTACGAAGGAATAACCGTTAACGCTAACAAGCTGCTCGCTTACTACGAGTTAAGATTCTGCGAGGACTCCTCTAACAAGTCAGCCGTTGCCAAGCACTCCCGCGCGAAGAGGCTGAGCGAGGAGTTGAGTAACGAGTTGTTATTCTTCCAGTTATGGTTCGTGAAGCTGAGCGAAGAAGACGCTTCAAGGTTCCTGGAAAGCGAGGCGTTGAAGGAGTACCGCTACTACCTTGAATTGTTGAGGAAGGAGAAGCCGTACGTGAAGAGTGAGGAGGTTGAGAAAGCGTTAAGCCTTAAATCAGTGACGAGTTCCTCCGCCTCCACTCATTTCTACGAGTTAGTGACGAGCAACTTCAAGTACTCCCTCCAAGGCAGGAAAGGATTAAGCTTTGAAGAAATGGCTAACCAGTTCCACTCCCCGAACCCTGCGGTGAGGGAGGCGGCTTATAAGGAGGTGTTGTCAAGGTTTGCTGAGAACTCCTTGTTGCTAGAAGAGATTTACCGCAACATAGCAACTGATTGGTACTTGGAAGGAGTGAAGATAAGAGGGTTCAAGACGCCTATAAGCGTGCGGAACCACTCCAACGACTTGCCAGACGAAGCGGTGGAGTCCTTGCTGGAAGCGGTGAGGGAGAACGCAGAAGTCTTCCAAGAATATTTCAAGCTGAAACACTTTGCTCACCAAGCCAAAGGGGCGGGGTACCCTTACTCCAGGTTCCACTTGTACGCGCCCCACAGGGAAGGAAAAGAATACCCTTACGCGGAGAGCAAGGAACTAGTCCTGGATACTTACAAAGAGTTCGACGAGCGGTTCTACCAAGCAGCCCTCAAAGTGTTCAAGGAGGGAAGGATTCACTCAAAGCCATATGTTGGGAAGAGGAGCGGGGCGTTTTGCTACGGTGTAAGCGCGGGGAGCACTCCTTACGTGTTGCTCAACCACACCGGCTCGTTGAGGGACGTCTTCACCATGGCGCACGAGTTGGGACACGCGATTCACGACTTGCTCGCAGGCAGTAATCCTGACTTGTTGTTCCACGCCGCCTTGCCAATGGCTGAGACCGCTTCCGTTATGGGGGAGATGCTCTTAGCCGAGAAGTTGCTAAGCACGGGTGGAAAGGAGGAGAAAGTGGAGGTGTTGATGCACTTGCTGGACAACCAGTATGCAACGATTGCGAGGCAGGCGTACTTCACCTTGTTCGAGAAAGAAGCCCACCAAGCCTTGGTGGAAGGCGCGGAGGGAGAGTTGGTTAACGAGGCGTACCACTCCTTGGTGAAGGAACACCTCGGAGACCTGGAAGTCCCTGACTTGTTCAAGCACGAGTGGAAGTATGTCCACCACTTCTTCGAAAGCCCTTTCTACTGCTACGCTTACAGCTGGGGGAACCTCTTGGTTTTAAGCCTTTACTCGCGTTACAAAGAGGAAGGAAGCCGTTTCAAAGAGGCGTATGCGGAGTTGTTGTCCAAGGGCGGCTCAGAGTCCCCAGTTGCACTGCTGGGCGGAGTAGGTGTTAAGCCTGACAAGGAGTTCTGGGAGGCGGGTTTCAAAGTGGTGAGGAAGGAACTCGAGTTGTTGAAGTCCTTGGTTTGAGCAGATAAGCCACCAAAAGCTTTATATAAAGCGGTTTAAGCAGCTAAGGCATGGAACTCGTTTTTGAACAAGCGTCTTTGCAGGAGTCAATAGCTGACTGCGTGCTTGTAGGAGTTTTCTCAAAGCAAGTGTTAAGCCCTGCCTACAACGGCTTGGACTCCGCTCTAGGAGGCGCTTTGAAGGAAGCGTTGAAGGGATTCAAGGCCGAGCCTGGCAAGGCGAAGCTGCTAACCACGCTTGGAAGGGTTAAGCCGAAAGCAGTGATCCTCGCAGGCCTCGGCGGAGAGGAATCCTTGGAAGCGTTGCGGAAGGCGACAGGGGCGGCGGTGAAGGAGGCGAAGAGGCAAGGATTCAAGTCTGCCCGGCTAAGCATTCACTCCTCGTTCAAAGACGAGGAAACCGCTGCTAAGGCTGAGTGCGAGGCAGCAGTGCTAAGCCTCTACTCGTTTGACAAGTTCAAGAGCGATAAAGAAGACCTCTTTGAAAAAATCGTCTTTGAAGAATCGGTTAAAGCGGCTGCTGAGAAGGGTAAGTTGTTAGGGGATGGCGCTAACTACGCGAGGGACCTGGTTAACCTCCCTGGCAACGTGGTCACTCCCAGCTACTTAGCAGCGGAGGCGGAGAAGCTGGGCTCAGAGCTTGGGTTCAAGGTGAAAGTCCTGGATGAAGGAGACGCTGAAAAGCTAGGGATGAACTGCTTCTTAGCCGTGGCTAAGGGCTCGGATGAGCCGGCGAGGTTCGTAGTTTTGGAGAAGGAAGGGGAGGGAGACCCCTTAGTATTGGTTGGGAAAGGGGTGACTTTTGACACCGGAGGGTTGAACATAAAGGTAAACAATTACATGACGGACATGAAGATGGACATGGCAGGAGCCGCCGCGGTGCTTGGAGCGTTTAAAGCGGCAGCTGCTCTGGGTTTGAAGAAGCGGTTAGTGGGATTGCTTCCCTGCTGCGAGAACATGCCGAGCGGGAGGGCTCAGAGGCCTGGCGACATCGTCAAGGCGTACAACGGTAAAACAGTGGAGGTTTTGAACACTGACGCAGAGGGCCGGATGATTTTAGCGGACGCGTTGGCTTACGCGGAGAAGCACTACAAGCCGTGGGCGATTATTGACTTGGCAACTCTTACCGGGGCAGTGATAGTAGCTCTTGGATACGCAGCGGCGGGTTTCTTCACTAACGACTCTGCGTTGGCAAGGCTTTTGAAGAAGGCGTCAGAGAACAGCGGCGAAAGGGTTTGGGAGCTTCCTTTGTACGAGGAGTACAAGGACTGGGTGAAGTCTGACAACGCAGACGTGAGGAACATTTCAAAAGCGCCTCACGGCTACGAGGCAGGGTCCTGCACTGGCGCGGCGTTCCTCTCAAACTTCGTCAAGGGGAGGTGGGCGCACGTAGACATAGCGGGAACTGCTTTTTCATACGAGCAACACCCCTACCTTGGCAAGGGAGCTACTGGTTACGGGGTGAGGCTCTTAACAGCGTTCCTTGAATCTCTTTGAATTGGCTTGCTCAAATGGTTTGCAAGGAGAGGGAGTGCTTGGTTAAGGGTTCAAGCCTATTCTTAAGCAAGTAGTCGTCCTCCAACCTCACCCCTATCCCTTTGGAGGAGTCGTACCAGCCAGGCTCTACTGTGAAGGCATGGCCCTTCTTGAACGAGTCATTAGAGCGAGGGCCTAATCGAGGTTTCTCGTGGATGCGTAGCCCTAATCCGTGTCCTAATGCGTGGGTGAGGAAGGGCAGATTCTTCTTGGCGAATAGGTAAGGTTCTTCGCACTTAGCGCTTTCCTTGCAGAGCTCTAAGCACTCCTGCTTTACTTCTAACACCTTGTTGTACGCGTTTTCCTCCTGTGAAGACGGCCTTCCCTTGTAAAAGGTGCGGGTGAGGTCTGAGCAATAACCCTCCACCTTCACTCCGAAGTCTATTATGAGGAATCCTTTCTTAACCTTGGAGTTAGAGGAGGGGTGCGGGATTGCAGCAGCGGCTCCTGAAGCTATTATTGGTTCAAAGCTTGGCTCCAACCCTTTGGAAGCTATCAAAGCTTTCAAAGCCTTCCTCGCTTCAAGCATCGTTTCGAAGTGGAAGTCGTCTAAGAACTCCTTCATCAACGAATCCGCTGCCTTTCCCGCCTTTCTCAGAAAGGATTGTTCCTCCTCGTCCTTCACCTCCCTGGAGGATTCCAACTCCTCGTTGATAGCTCTGAGCGAGAACCTTTTAAGCCTTAAGTAGTTCTGCACCGTTAAGAATTCAGGGTTGTAAGCCACCCTTTTGAAACCCTTCCCCGCCAGGAACTTCTTCACAGGAACCCCCTTCACCGCTTCTAAGCAGGGAGGTGCTTCTTCCAAAGGGCTGAGCAGCAACACTGGCTCGTCCCTCGCAGGGATGACTAAGTACCCGCTGCCAACCCTTGCCTTGGAGTAGTAGTAATGGTTGGGGTCTTTCCAGTGCAGCAAGCAGCAATCAATCCCTTCACCTTCCAGGAAGGATTGCAACCTCTTCACCCTCTCATTCACGTTCATATTCACGCCTCCTTGATAATACTTAACAATTCTTCAGGGCTGCGGGCTAGGAAGTCCGGATTTAAAGATTCAAGGAAGGACTCGTCCCTGTAACCCCAGCTAACAACGACCACTTCCACCCCGTTGCCCCGAGCAGCTTCCACGTCTCTCTCGTCATCCCCTATCAGCAACGCTTCTCCCGGCTCTACTTTCTCAGAGCTCAACAATCGTTTAAGGTGTTTGGACTTGTTCAAGGAGCAGTCAGTGACGACTTTGTCAAATGCTAAGCGATGCCTTTCAAGAAAGGAGTGTACTAGGCGTCCCGGGCTGGACGTTAACAAGGCAGTCCTCCCTTCAAGGGATGCTGTCCTAACCACTTCGCCCATGCCTTCAAACAAGGGAGGAGTGGACGCTTCTAACTCTTTCTTAATCTTGGAAACATATAAGGGAATCTTCCACTTCGGAATTCTTTGGAGTAGTTCCTTATAGCTTTTTCCCTCGGCTCCTTCAAAGTCAAGGTTTAATCCCTCCTCTCCTGCAAGCTTTGAAGCTATCACCTCAACTTCTCGCTTGCTGTCAGCAAGGGTTCCGTCAAAGTCGAACACGAAGAGCTTCTTCACAAGGGTTTGGAGTTCTTGCCCTTGTTAAATAGTTTTTCAAAAGGGAATCCTTTAAGCGAGCCTGGAATGAACTCTCCGTCGTGGTTAATCCTTGCTAATAACTCTTTCAACCCCTCGTAGAAGCTCTCCCTTGCGTAACCAAGGATTTCCGACCACTCCGCCTTTGACAAGCGGGGGAGGGGGTATTCGTAGCCGTCCGCGTGGTAGTGCTTGTTGAAGTGTTCTGTGTAGGCGACTATGGTTTTCACCAGGTTTGTCAAGTTATGCTTAACCACGTAGGACTCCCCCCTGCCTTTTCTCTTAGAATCCAAGCGGACGTCTCTGAGTTCTTGCTCCTCAACCCACCGCTCTAATTGTTTAAACGCTGCTTTGAAGTGGTGCTCGCTCTCCTTGAACAAGGTTTCCAGGTTGGAGTATGGTATTCGAGAGAGTATCTCTGCATCTCTGCTCAGCCTCACCACTGCTTCATAACGAGCAGGTTCCTTTACCAACAAGGCGTCCAGGAATGCTATCTCTCTAGGGTAAAGCGTCTTCGTAACCGCTTCCCTCCAATCAACCAACCCTCCTGTTGAAGGGTTTTTGAGGCGGAAGGGTTGCAACTCAACACCCAGCCCCCTGACTAGTATGAATGTGTGGTTCGGGTTGTAGAATTGATAAGTGTCAGGCGCTCTTTCAAAGATTGCTCTGTCTAACAACTCGTTCAAGGACTGCCTCGCTGCTTCGCTCATGGAAGGCGTTCTTTGAAGGAAGGGAATCCTCCTTAGAAACGCGTGAGGAAGATTCTCTCTGTAAACCCTTTCCTCGCTAGCGCAGCTCATTAGGAAGAGGGGTGAAAACAAAAATATTTAAAAAAGTTTCTACTACCTGATAGTCATTAATAAAGTTGGCGTGGAAAAAGGGGTGTTGTGGGTGCTTAAGCGGTTGGCCGCGGAGCAAGAAGCACTGGCTAGGAAGGTTTCCTTAAAGGACGCGTTCAACCCCTCCAAGTTAAGGCTTGTCGGGGGGGTGGACCAAGCGTTCCTTAACGGCAAGATAATTTCAAGCGCGGTTACCTGCAATCCCGACATGGAATTAGTGGAGAGGAGGTTCCACGTAGAGGAGGAGTGCTTTCCTTACATGCCCGGCTTCTTATCCTACAGGGAGGCTCCCTGCGCTGTCAAGGCTTTTGAAAAACTCAAAGAGAAGCCTGAGCTGTTATTCGTGGATGGGAACGGCGTGTTGCATCCTAGGAGGATCGGATTCGCCTCTCACGTAGGGTTGCTGTTAGACACCCCTACAATAGGGGTTGCTAAGAAGTTGCTGCTGGGCGCGGTGGGTATTTTCAAGGACGGGGTGGCGGAGGTCACCCTTAACGGGGAGTTGTTAGGATTCGCGGTTTACACCAAGGAGCACGCTAAACCCGTCTACGTGAGTCCTGGCCACAAGGTTTCTTTTGAAACCGCTCTTGAGTGCTTCAAGAAAGCTTTGAAGGGGCACAAGTTGCCTGAGCCCTTGCACCTGGCTCACAAGAACGCTAACAAGGTGAAGAAGAGGTTAAACCTTGACGGTTAACCTCTTAACGTGCTCTGTCGCCTTCCACAACTTCTGCTTGTTAAGAATTCCTGCTTCTTCCAACGCGTTCTTCCTCTTCAACTCCTTAACTAATTTGTAAGCCTTAGCCTTGGAGACCCTAAGCTTCTTAGCAAAGTCTTGAACAGTTCTGGGAGAGGCTAATGCGTAGAGCAACAAGTCCCTCTCAACCTTGTCAAACTTTTCCTCAAAGGACGCTGCGTGGCGCTTCTTCCTAGCCGGTTCCAAGTACTTGTAAGCGTTAACATTAACCCCTAACAACGAGAGTATCTCTCTAGCCGCGTGGTAAGTGACGAGGTAAGTCTTGGAGTGCTTCAAAGGGTTCCTCCTCCCGAATTTCTCGTGGTGGAAGTCGAATATTGCGTCCGCGTATTCCAAGAGCCTGCGAGGGTTGCCGTCAGCCACTGTTACTAAAAGGTTTAAAGCTTCGGAGTGGAGCTTGTTGTAATAATTAGTCCTCCCGTTGTCCAGCCTCTTCCTCAGGATTTCCTTCATCTCCTCGTCAGTTAAGGGTGGCAGCGTTATTGTGCGCCTGCCTATCCTCTCCTTGAAGCTAGGCGTCACGTTCTTCAAGTGCTTGGATATCTGCGCTATCACTATTGCCTTTATCTGCTTCTGGTTAGGATTCTCCCACTTAGACCTTGCCTGCAACACTATGCTGGGATCTGTGTCTTGGAACTCGTCTATTATCAACACCGGCTTCTTAGAAGGGAACTTTCTCAGCGTGATTCGGTCGAAGAAGCTCCTCTTCTTGGACAGCTCTGCTTCCAGGTTGAAGTCTTTGGGGAGGTCCTGAGCGTCGAGGTAGATGAACTTGTGGTCTTTCATCTCCAGCTGAAGTTTCTTCAGCAGGGATGTTTTGCCAGAGCCAGTCAACCCGTTCAAGAAGCATAT
>CAZTPT010000016.1:0-9310 GCA_964615705.1 uncultured Methanosarcinales archaeon | reverse complement strand
AATCCAGAGTGATAGTTATGATTAAAGAGAAATCAGAAACCAAGAACAACAACTTAGTGTTCGAGGTCGAAGACCCCACCGGTTCTATGAAGGTCATAGTGAACAAGAACTCTCCTTGCTACCAGGAAGCGAGGAACCTAGTGTTGGACCAAGTGGTTGGATTCAAGGGATTTTGCAGGGACAAAGTCTTATTCGCTAACAACCTCACCCTTCCAGACATACCTCACAAAGAGGTTAAGAAAAGCCCTTTCCCGAGCTGCGCGGTGTTCGTAAGCGACGTAGAAGTTGGTTCCAAGAACTTCTTGAGGAAGGAGTTCGAATCATTCCTCTCATGGCTTAGAGGAGAGTCAGGGAACGAGAAGCAGAGAGAAACCGCTAAGAAGGTGAAGTACTTATTCCTGGTGGGGGACTTGGTGGCGGGAGTTGGTGTTTATCCAGGCCAAGAAGAAGACCTCTTGATAAAAGACGTTAAAGAGCAATACAAGGAGTTGGCGCGTTACTTGAAATCAATCCCTGAAAGGATAAAGATAATACTCTGCGCTGGCAACCACGACGCTGGGAGACTCGCCGAGCCACAACCCCCAATCACCGGGGAATTCGCCAAGCCATTGCTCGAACTACCGAACGCGGTTCTGGTAAGCAACCCTTGCTGGTTAAGGATTGAAAGGCAACCAGGGTTTGAAGGGTTCATAGTGCTTTTATACCACGGCTACTCCATGCCCTTCTACGCTGAAAACGTGGAAGCAATAAGGCAAGCAGGGGGACAGAAGAGGCCTGAGATGATACTGGAATTCTACATGAAGTCAAGGCACTTAGCACCCACTCATTCCAGCAACACATACCTTCCTGACAAGGAGGAAGACCCTTTGGTGATAGACCCTGTTCCCGACTTCTTAGCAACAGGGCACGTACACAGGGTTAGCGCCAAGACTTACAAGGGGACAACGCTCATGAATTGCTCTGCTTGGACCGGCCTGACAGAAGACCAGTTAAAAAGAGGCCTTGACCCCCAACCTGGCAGGGCGGTGCTAGTGGACTTGCAAGACCGAAAGGTTAAGATATTAAACTTTAGCGGTGAGAAGGAGTGAAGTGTACGCCTGAGATGAAGAAGTACTTCGAGGAGTTGGAGAAGGGTTGCTCCGAGGCGTACAGCGTTGCCAGCGCTGCGAGGTCTAAACTCCTAGACCCTTCCAACCAAGTAGAGGTGAAGCTGGCCAAGACCTTGTCAGAAAGAGTAATTGGATTGATAAGCGTGGTTGCGCCTCAACTGAGCGAGAGCGACGCCCCGAAGAGGATAAGGGAGCTTGAAGAAGAGTACGGAATACTGGACTGGAGGGTTGCTTTCAAGATAGCTGAAGAAGTGGCCTTGGAGCGTTTCTGCAAGTTCAAGGATAAAAAGGAAGCGATAGAAACTGGGATAAGGGTTGGCTTCGCATACGTGACGCTTGGAGTGGTGTCAGCGCCCATAGAGGGGTTCACCGGGTTGGAGATAAAGAAAACACTTAACGGCGAGGAATACTTCTGCTTGAACTACGCAGGCCCTATAAGGAACGCCGGAGGCACTGCCGCGGCGCTCTCAGTAATTATAGGTGATTACCTCCGGAAAAAGTTTGGTTACGCGGCTTACGACCCCACTGATAAAGAGATTCAACGCTGCCACGCGGAGCTGAGCGATTACCACGAGAAAGTCACCAACCTGCAATACTTCCCCTCGAAGGAGGAGTGCGAGTTCATGATGAAGAACCTCCCTGTAGAGATAAGCGGGGACCCTTCAGAGAAGTACGAGATATCCAACTTCAACTTGAAAGACCTACCAAGGGTGAACACCAATTACTTAAGGAGTGGTTACTGCTTGATACACAGCTCGTGCCTCTCCTTGAAAGCCCCTAAGCTATGGGCGGCGCTGCAGAAATGGGGGGGTGACTTCGGATTAGGGCACTGGTCATTCCTAGAAGAATTCATAAAGATACAAAAGAAGAAGAAGGCAAAGGGGAAGGAGCGAGGAGGAGAACTGGCCCCTGACTACACCTTTATAAAGGACTTAGTTGCTGGCAGGCCTGTTTTGAGCCACGCTTTACGCTCAGGAGGGTTCAGGATTAGGTACGGGAGGGCGAGGAATTCAGGCTACTCCGCCCAAGCGATACACCCCGCTACTATGAGGGTGTTGAAGGGGTTCGTGGCTACAGGGACACAGTTGAAGGTGGAGAGGCCTGGGAAAGCAGCAGCAATAACAGTTTGCGACTCCATTGAAGGTCCCGTGGTGAAGTTGAGGGACGGCTCTGTAAAGATTCTCGACTCAGAGGAGGAAGCGACGCGGCTGATCAACGAGGTGGACGAGATACTATTCTTGGGAGACGTGTTGATAAACTACGGCGACTTCTACGACAGGGCACACCCCTTAGTCCCTGTTGGTTACTGTGAGGAGTGGTGGCTCTTAGAACTTGAAAGGGTGGGGGGCTATGTGGAAGACCCTTACAAAGTATCCTTTGAAGAAGCGGTGCGTCTAAGCGAGGAGTTCAAAGTTCCGCTGCACCCGCGCTTCACTTATCATTGGCAGAGCTTAACTGTTGAGGAGTTGAAACGGTTAAAGTCTTACGCGTCAAGCTTAAAAGGAGGAGAACTCCCGCTAAGCGCTGAGAAAAGATTTCTAGAACTCATAGGTTGCCCGCACTCGGTGGAAGAGGGGAAGGTCTTGTTAGAACACCCTTGGAGGGACGCCTTAACACTCCAACTCGGAATCTCGAAAAGGAAAGAAAACTTCGGAGGGGAGGGAAGCGTTAAAACCTCTTTGGAACTCGTGAACGAGTGGTGCCCCTTCACTGTCCGTGACAAGTCGGGAACGTTCATGGGGGCGAGGATGGGCAGGCCTGAAAAAGCGAAGATGAGAAAGATGAAGGGAAGCCCTCACTGCTTGTTCCCTGTGGGTTCTCAAGGGGGGAAGTACAGGTCGGTACTGGCGGCTTTGGAGAAAGGCTTTGTGAGGGCTGACTTCAAGACTTATTACTGCGAGAGGTGCAGGAAGGAAACCCCTCTTTACCGCTGCCCTGAGTGCGGCGGTTCTGTTAAGGAAGCCGCGGCGTGCGATAAGTGCGGCTTGGTAGAGGACTGCCCCCACCACCCTTCAAAGTTCAAGACTTACGAGTTAGACATGAAGAAATACTTCAATCACTGCTTGAAGTTGTTAAACACAAACATCTACCCAGACATTATAAAAGGTGTGCGGGGGACGAGTAGCAGGGAGCACCACGCCGAGCACTTGGTTAAGGGAATACTAAGGGCTAAGCACAGGTTGAACGTGAACAAGGACGGGACCATTAGGTATGACATCTCAGAAACACCCTTAACGCATTTCAAGCCGAAAGAGGTAGGGGTCTCCGTGTCCAAGTTGAGACGCCTCGGCTACACAAAAGACGTTCACGGCAACCCTTTGAGAAACGAAGACCAAGTGTTAGAGTTAAAACCGCAAGACATAGTCATTCCTTGCTGCCCTGACAGTCCTGACGAGTCCTGCGACGAGGTTTTGTTCAAGGCGACGAAGTTCATAGACGAGTTGCTGGAAACCTTGTACGGAGAAAAACCCTTTTACAACTTGAAGAGGAAAGAGGAATTGGCAGGCGTGCTAGTCGTTGGGTTGGCGCCCCACACGTCTGCAGGGATGTTGGGGCGCGTAATAGGTTTTTCAAAGACGCAAGGATTCCTCGCACACCCATTGTTCCACGCGGCGATGAGGCGTGACTGCGACGGCGACGAGTCCTGCGTGTTGCTCTTAATGGACGCCTTCCTAAACTTTTCCAGGAAGTACTTGCCTGACTCGAGGGGTTCCACCATGGACGCCCCCCTCGTCCTGACAACCTTGCTCAACCCGGCAGAGGTTGACGATATGGCTTTCAAGATGGACATCGAGGACAGGTACCCGTTGGAGTTGTACCAAGCGGCTCAGGAAAGTAAAATGCCTTGGGAAGTGGAGGTTAAACAGTTGAAAGACGTCCTCGGAACAGAGAAGCAATTCCAAGGATTAATGTACACCCACGAAACTAGCGACTTGAACAAAGGAGTGCTTTGCTCTGCTTACAAAACTCTGCCGAGCATGAAGGACAAGTTGCGAGGACAGATGGACCTTGCTTTAAGGATTAGGGCTGTGGATCAGAGAGACGTGGCGCGCTTGGTGATTGAGAAGCACTTCATCAGGGACGCGAAGGGTAACTTGAGGAAGTTCTCACAGCAACAATTCAGGTGCGTGGATTGCAACGAGAAGTACAGGAGGCCTCCCCTTAGAGGGGTTTGCTCTTGCGGGGGACGCCTCATATTCACCGTCAGCGAAGGATTCGTTAAGAAGTACTTGGAGCCGAGCTTGCAACTGGCAGAGATGTATGGGGCGGATCCTTACTTGAAGCAAACATTGGAGTTGTTGAAGGCTAGCGTGGAGGAAGTGTTCGGCAGGGACGCTGAGAAGCAGGAAGCGTTGGAGAAATGGTTTTAACACCCTCAATGCAAACTTACAAGTTGCGAGTTAAGGGAAGGGTGCAAGGGGTTTTCTACAGGTACTGGGTTAAGAGGAACGCTTCTTCCATGGGAGTCGCTGGTTACGCCAAGAACCTCCCCGACGGCGACGTAGAGGTGTTGTTGCAAGGGGGAGAAGAAGAGGTGAAGGAGTTGATAAGGCTGTGCTGGAAGGGTCCTCCCTTGGCGAGGGTGGACTCGGTCACTGTTTTCAAAGTGGATTCTCCCAGAATGACAGGTTTCAAAGTTCTCTAAACTCGGCCTAGTTATATCTTGCCGTAGAAGGACTTCCTAGCACCACAAGCCTGACACTTAATAATGTATATGTTTCCGTCCTTCGTCAAGGTGGTTTCAGGCTTACCGCACTCCTTGCAGAACACGAATTCATCTGCGTACTGCTTTATCTTCTCGTTCAGACGAGCGGCTGAAACCTTTGAACCTATTATCACCCTGTTCTTCACTATCTCCCCAGGCGTTGCTAACTCTTTCAACACGTACTTCAATAAGTGCTTAGGGTTTCTGTGGAGGGAATCCGCTATCTGGACGAAGTTGCTGATAATGGTCTTGTTCCCCTCAACATGACCCCTGACCTTCATTATCTCGAAGCGAGAGGTTTCCTGCACCGTTTCAGGGAGTTCCTTCTTCGCCTGGTCCAACAACGCTTCGTAGTCAAACTTCATATCAGTTGGTTAAGCAGAGTCCTTTTTTAAAGCTTTACAAAAAACGCGTAATTTTTAAATAACAGTCATGTATGAGAGCCGTTGATGGTGTTGGAAACCCTTACCAGTCCGTTCTCAGCGGAGAATCATCACAAGAGGATGGCGTTGCTGGGCTTCGCCTACGCCTCGATGGCGATACTGCTCAGCCTCTGGGTTTTCAAGAGTTACTCCAGCATGGTCTTCGTCTTTCTGACAACCATGGCGGCCATACCCTTGTTCTACAACACCTTGCTCTTAGAAGAGTCTAAGGACTTGGAAGGACTGGGTGAGAAGTGGTTGCTAAAAGAGCATTGGAAAGCGTTAAGGTTCTTCATATACTTCTTCATAGGCGTAACAGTTGCTTCCGCGTTTTGGTACACTTTGCTGCCCGCAGAGACCGTGTCTTCCTTGTTCGAGGCTCAAACGAGCACCATTAACTCTTTAAACGCTCAAGCAACAGGGGCTTTCTCGACAACCCTGCTCACTTTTAGCAGGGTGTTCTTTAACAACGTCAACGTCTTAATATTCTGCACGCTGTTCTCGTTCCTCTACGGATCCGGCGCAATATTCATACTGAACTGGAACGCCTCGGTGATAGGGGCGGCGATAGGCAACTTTGTAAGGGGCAACCTTGCGAGTTACGCCCACCTTGCAGGGCTTGGGAAAGCAGCGTCTTACTTCCAAGTGGTCTCGCTAGGATTGCTCAGGTACTCCATTCACGGCATACCAGAGATACTGGCTTACTTCACAGCCGGCTTGGCAGGAGGAATAATCTCAGCAGCAATGGTGAAGCACGACTTCAGAACTAGGAAGTTTGAACACGTCCTTCTAGACTCCGCAGACTTGTTGCTGATAAGCATTGCCTTGCTCTTCATAGCGGCCGTGTTAGAAGTCTTCGTAACTCCCTTAATATTTTCTTAAACCAACTCGTAAGTGGTTTGTTATTCCAACAACTTCACCAATCCCGGGCGCACCTCGTAGACCTCTCCTTGTTCCAGCAAGGAGCGCAGGACGGGGTCTGCGTCGTTCAAGCCTTTCAACACTTCCTCCACCCTCGCACCTTCCCCCTTGTCCAACCTCTTCACCCTCTCCATTATCAACTCTGCCAAGTTCCCCTCGTCCACAAGGGCTTCCTCTACTTCTTCTTCCCCGCCAAGTTCTTGCTTAGGCGTTGCTTCAGCCTCCAACCGCCACACCTTGAGCCACTCTTTAGAAGTCTTCTTAACTATCTCCGCGGCGACGTAGGGTTCGTTGTTAAAAAGCCTTGGCTTGCCAATCACTATAACAGGGTCTCCTATGCTCAAGTCTTCAAACGGTTTTTCAAAACTCCTCACCACTAACTTCCCAGAGCCGTCATCCACTATCAACGAAGACTCCTCTTTAGCAACAACAACCCCTGCCAGGCTAACCCTGTGTAGCTTTCCAATAACTGTTTCGAAGTAGCTTGGCTCCCAGCCCTCTCTCTGCACGAATCTCCCTCCGAGCAAGTACTCCACCTTGCACTTCTTAGCGGTGTGCCTCTTCATATCCTCTGCACCGTTCCGGGCTTGGGGCTGAACAAGTCCCCGGAGCGTTTAAGTTTTTCAATGATTTCCTCCACTACTTCCTCCTTTAAGCCCTTCAACTCAGCCTCCCTCTTAACCTCTTCTACAGGTATCACTTTTTCACCCAGCTCTTTCTCCAACTCCGCTATTATCTCCCTCACAACTACTATGTGAGACCTTTGAGAAGCAGTTATTCCTGTAGTGATTCTGTCTATGTCTATCTTACCAGTCTCCGGGTCAAGCCCTATCTGTGTGAGGCAGAAGTGCACGAGGTCAATAGCTCTCCTCGCGTCGTCTCTTGTCACCTTGTTGGACAACCTCGTCCTCGCAGAGGCTTCTGCCAACCTGACCAGTGCTTCCAACTGCCTTGCAGATATGGGTATCGCGACTATCCTCTCCCCTTCCTCCGCAGCGGTGCTCCTCATCTTGACAAAGTAGTTCTTTATCTCCTCTATTGCTTCCTTGGTGAGCGTTGGCTTGACGTTTTGCCTCGCGTAAGCTACGTAGCTCTTTATCATCTCGGGAGGTATCTCTCCTTCCTCCCACTCCTTCTTGCTGTGCAGCTCTAATATGAAGGAAGCCATCTTGGCGTCTTTCTCCTTGTCAGGAACGTCCTTTATGGGGAATATCAAGTCGAACCTGTTTATCAACGTGCTCGGGAGGTCTATCTGCTTCCCCAACGACTCGTAGGGGTCGAACCTTCCAAACTTGGGGTTGGCAGCCGCTAGCAAAGTGGTTTCGGAACGGAGGGTTGCTTGAATGTTCGCCTTGGTAACCGTGACTGTTTGTTGTTCCAATGCTTCGTGCATAGCGGCTCTGTCATCACTGTTCATCTTGTCTAACTCGTCAATGCAGCAAATCCCCTTATTCGCCAACACCATTGCTCCTGCTTCCAACGCGTAACCCCTTAGGAACTCGTCCTTCACCACCGTGGCAGTTAAACCAGCAGCAGTGGTTGACGCTCCGGAAACGTATCTCGCCTTCGGGGCTATGGAGCTCACCCTTCTGAGCAGTGCAGACTTTCCAGCTCCAGGGTCTCCTATGAGCAAGATGTGAATGTCCCCCCTCGTCACACCTCCTTTCTCCCTAACTTTTTTCACGCCGCCCATCATTTGAAGCACCAAGGCTTGCTTCACCTTTTCGTGGCCGTAGATGGAGGGCGCCACGCTGTTCACCAGTTTTTCAAACACGAACTGGTCCTCTGACAACTCCTTTATCTTAGCAACTGTTTCGTCATCTATCTCTATCTCCGTGTAGTCCTCCTGGACGGGCTCTGTGTAATTAGTTTCAATCATCAAGTCGAACCTGGTGCTCTTAGCACCAGTGGCCAGTATTTGGGGGACTTCCTTCACCACACCAACCACTTTTATTCTCGAACCCGGGTTGGTTTTCTTCTCAGACATTGGGCTTACCAAGTCGTTCTTTAAGAATGTGTTTATACGCTTGGGTTGCTCGCCGCCTTCCAAGTCTTCAGGAGCTTCCTCTAACACTATCTTCTGAGCGTCCACCAACTCCTTACTTAGAAGCCTGAACTTGCCTTTCCTCCCGCAACCACACCTGCTCGGCTCCTTGAACTTGGTGTCCACCTGCAACACGTTTATTATGTTCCCACAGCTGGGGCACTCGAATCGGGCGCTCGTCACTTGAGGCCTGACGTCAGACTTCTGCCTCACAATCCCTTCAACTTGGACCAACTTGTTTATGTGAACGCTCCTTATATCCCTTATCATTACGTGCTGGCTTTCAGGGATGTTCTTGAAGCGAACTTTGAAGTTCTGAACGTCTCCTTCAAAGTCGAACCTCTCAACCGCTAACTCCGCCGCTTTTATGGTTTCGTCAGGGTTTTCCAACAAGTTGTCCGCTAGCTCGGGGTTGAACTTGGAGAGTTCTGCGAAGTCCACCACTATGAACTTCTTCCCTGTCCTAACTCGTTCCAAGAGTTCCTCGTACAGGATTGTTTCGAAGAACTCTTGGAACAAGAGTATCTCTTCGGACGCGTCCATACCGAGATTTGGTTACTTAACCTTTTTCAGGTTTTCAATAAGCTTTTTCAGAGCAGCGTTGACTTCTTCCTCTGACTTGGTGCCAGTGCACACTATCTTCCCGTTGCTGAACAACAGGAACGTTGCCTTCGCTTCTTTCAACTTGTAAACAAGCCCTGGGAATTGTTCCGGCTCGTACTCTGTGTTGTCCAGCTTCATTGCCAGGGAGTTGAGATTGAGGTCCATTCCTATGCTTCCAGAAGCCACAATGTTTTGAACGTGTATCTCAGGCTTAACCTTTATCTTTATACCTATCTTCTCCAAGCTCTCAATAATCCTTTGAATGCTCTCCTCAACTTTCTCCATGCTCCTAGCACCTGTGCACACTATCTTCCCAGAGGAGAATATCAACGCTGATGTTTTAGGGTCTTTTATCCTTATAACCAACCCTGGGAATTGCTCTGGGTTGTACTCTGTGTTGCTAAGCGTTGAAGCCATCTTCTCTAAAGGTATGTCGTGTTCCAAGTTGGAAGAAACCACGATGTTCACAACCTCTATCTTTGTTTCTCCTTCAGGCTTCTTTTCC
>CAZTPT010000015.1:0-9678 GCA_964615705.1 uncultured Methanosarcinales archaeon | reverse complement strand
AGGATAAGGGTTAACAAGGTTTCTAAGAACGCTGGATTCGCCGAAGTCATAGGGGAAGCCTCCAAGCCTGCTGAGAGGGAGAGGAGGGTTAAGGAGGAGAAGGAAGTCATAATAGTGGATGAAGAGACCGGGAAGGAGAGGATTAAGGGAGCGTTGTTAGAAGCGGAGTACGACCCTTCCAAGGACTCGGAAGACTTCTAGAAAACTTTAAAAAACGCGTTTAAAGGAGAGTTTTTTCAATGCGCGTGTTCATAGCCGTCAAGGCAGAGCCTTTCAAGGGGGAGGTGGAAAGGCTTCAAGCCCTTTTAAGGGAGAAGGTTCCTAGAGAAGCAGCGGTGCTAAGCTTTTCAAACCCTGAGAACGCCCACCTCACCTTGAAGTTCTTGGGAGAATTACGCGAGGAAGAAGTGGAAGGGGTGAAGGATGCTTTGAGGAAGGTGAGTTTTGAAAGCTTCAAGTTGAGAACAAGCACGCTAGGAGTTTTCCCCAGGTTTAAAAAGCCGAGAGTGGTGTGGCTTGGAGTTGACGGTGGAGATGAATTATTAAAACTCGTGAAGGGCATAGAGGAAAAGCTCTCCCTGCCCCCTGAAAAGTTCACGCCTCACATCACGCTTGCCAGGGTGAAGCGCTTGTTCCGCGCAGAGCCGTTGAAAGCGTTCTTGAAGGAGGAGGTGAAGGGGTTAAGCATGGTTGTTGAATCATTCGCCTTGTTCAAAAGCGTTTTGAAGCCTGGGGGGGCGGAGCACGTGCCGTTGGAAGAGTACCGCGGCGAGCCAAAAACTTTTTAAAAAAGCCGCACTCCCTCGCCAACATTAAAAGCCTTGGCGAGGGGAAAGGCTTTCCTACAAGGACTCCTCGCACAGTCATTCGGGCGAGAAAAGAATGACAGCGCGTTCTGCTGCTGTTATTCAAAAAAAGCGTAGAGGTGTTTGGATTGGGAGAGGAAGAATTACTGGTGCCTAACGACGAGTACTTGAAAGCAGGGATTCACATAGGGACGAAGTTCAAGACCAAGTACATGGAGAAGTTCATATACAAGACCAGGCCTGACGGGTTGAACGTTTTAAACATCAAGGAGATTGACGGAAGGATAAGGGTGCTTGCACGGTTCTTGAAGAACTACGCTCCTGAAGAGGTGTTAGTGGTTTCTAGGAGGGAGAACGGCTGGATGCCCATCAAGAAGTTCTCGGAACTCACAGGCGTGAGGTGCTTGACAGGCAGATACCCTCCTGGGATATTGACTAATCCCAACTTGAAAGGATTCACGGAGGCAAAGGTGTTGATAGTCACTGATGCTTGGCCTGACAGAAACGCTGTTAAAGACGCCTTCAAAGTTGGTACGGTGGTTGTGGCTTTGTCAGACACGAACAACCAGGCTAACAACATCGACTTAGTGGTTCCTTGCAACAATAAGGGGAAGAAGAGCCTCGCCTTGTTCTTCATGCTCCTCACGAGGGAGTTGTTAAAGGAGAGAGGGGTTATAAAGTCTGACAAGGATTTCTCTGCTACCTTGGAGGATTTCAACGCTGATTAAAGGTTTCAAACCCTTTCAATCCCTTCCTGGACTATCTTGAAGGAAACAGAGGCTCTTTCTGGGATAGAGCGGTGCTTGTTAACCACTAGTTTGCGGTGGTTGTTCTCCTTCCTCAACTCTAACAAGCACTTGCTCATATTCCTCACGATGTTTCCTCCAACCACGTTGAACTTGTCTTTTTCCTCCAAGTCAGCGTAGACCTGGGCGGTGACGAGGACTGGTATGTCCTTCTTCCTCGCAATCTCCACCAAGTCCCTTAACTGCTTAGCCAAGTCCTTGTTCAACTCGTAGTTGTCCTCGGAACTCATCTCCACCCTGTAAAGGTTGGTCAGGGTGTCCACCAGCAACAAGCTTAAATCCACGTCGCTGTTCACTAATTCCTTCAACTTGTTGAAAGCCTCTTTTTGCTCCTCGAAATTGGTGGGTTTAAGAAAGGTTGTTCTCTCCAACACTCTCTTATAGTAATTGCACACCTGGCTGAGCCTCTCAACCGAGAATCCTCCCTCTGTGTCTACGAAAATGATTTTCTTCTCCTTAGGGGTGGCTGTCATGGCGAGTAGTAAGAGCAAGGTTTTGCCGCTGCCAGCAGGGCCGTAGATAGTGGTGACCACTCCTTTCTCGTACCCCCCCAGCAACTCGTCTAGCAACTCCGAGCCAGTGCTCGCCTTGTTCATACCCTTCTTTAATGAAGCCTTATTTTTATGTGTTTGCCTGCGAAACCCTTTCCTGGGAACCCCTCATTGCTCAGAAAGCGCTTGTTCTTGCAAAGCCTTTAACCCTGACGCTAAAGTGGAGGGGTCCGCTATCAAGGAGTGCGTGTAAGGGCTTAGCACCCACTTATTGCTCAGAGAGGGGTTCACGAACATTATCTTCACAGAGGGCTGCTTCTTCAAAGAATCCCACTCCTTCAAGACCAGTTCCAGGTTTTCAGGGGTATTGTAGCACACGAAGACTTCTGCATCCCTATTCCAGAATCCTGGTTCAAGGGTTGGGAGCACCGCGTACCTCTCCTTAGAGTCCTTTTTAACCAGTGTTAAGAAGCAGTCTTCGTCCAATTCCAAGCTTCCTCCCGTGAACAACGCCTTGTGCTTCAAGTAGAGGCGCAACCACTCCTTAAGCTCTTCAGTCATAGCTTCCCTCTCATCCGAGTCATTACTGCGTAGGGGAGCATGAAGCAAGCAAAATATATTATCCCTGGGGTTAAGTGCGCTGGTTTGAAGCCGAAAACGCTTCTCAAATTGTTAGCGAACTTGACCACTAGCAAGGAACTCGTGACAACGGTGATAAAGGTGAGGCTCGCGTATAGTATGTGATGCGTCTTCCCCGCTCTCTCCACGCTTAGCAACAAGTCCGCGAACAAGCTGCCGAAGACGAAGCCAGAGAATCCTAGCGTTAAGAGGAGTGATTGCTGAGAACCAGCAACTACGAGTGGGAGAGTCCCTGTTATGAACAACAAGTTCCCAATCACAGTTACTAGTAGGAAGAGCCAGTGAAGGTTCTCGCTTATAAACCTCAGCGGAGGGGTTGATTTGTTCTTCAAATCAGCCTCCTTAACCCGTTCCACCTCGTAATCGCTCCAACCCTTCTTCCTCAAGTGCTCGTAGTTGATGCTCATAACCCTGTTTTAAAAGCAGTTATTTATTAATCTTCTCATAAGGGTTGTAAGCACTCTCAAATGGGGAAAAACTTAAATACTGGTTGTTGCAGCTAACGTGTTGTGAGGTTGGAGAGGCTTGTTTTGGGAGGAGAGCCAGTCTTGGTGTGGACAGACGAGGAATTGGAGTACATAGACGCGTTCTTCCCACACAACAAACTCGGCTTGGTGCGGACAGACGACCCTTGCGACTCCTTAGTCTTGAAACCTGTGAGCGAGTTGTTCAAGAGCGTGGGCTACGTCGGTTTTGACTTGAAAACATATCTCAGGCTCGGGAAGGCTTTCAAGTTGCCTGAGTTTGAGCAAACATTTGTGTGCGAGGAGACTTTCAACATATTCTTGAAGGCGAAGAACAACGAGTTCAACTTGTTAGAGGAGCGGGAGAAAGGATTGTACTTCCCAACCCTTAACTATGCCTTATTATCCTTGCAGTGAAAGTGCAGCGAGGGGTTTCAAGCGTGTTACTCGTTGGCTTCCACCTTCGCTGCGCTGACCACTTCGTCTCCAGGCTCTAGGCGTATAACGCGCACTCCTTGAGTGTTTCTCCCAATCGTTCTTACCTCTTGAGAGGAAACCCTTATGAGTATTCCTTTCCTCGTCACTATTATCAACTCGTCCTCTGACTTCACGCTCTTAACGCTCACCACCTCCCCGTTCTTCTCAGTTATTTTCAGGTTTATAACTCCCTTGCCGCCTCTTCGTATCAAGCGGTAGTCCTCCTTGTTGCTCTTCTTCCCGTAACCGTTCCGAGTAAGCGTGAACACTTCTTCGCCATCCCTGCACACTATCATGGAGACCACTTCGTCTTGAGGGCTCAGCCTTATCCCCGTCACTCCCCTCGCGCTTCTTCCCATCGGCCGAACATCTCTCTCAGAGAACCTCGCCGCCAAGCCTTTCTTAGTCGCGAGTATCACCTCCTCGTCCCCGCTGGTTATGGCGGCGTTTATCAATGAATCCCCTGGGAGTATTGACAACGCTATGATGCCTCCCTTTCGAGGGTGAGAGTAAGCGGAGAGCGGCGTCTTCTTCACCACTCCCATCTTGGTAGCGGTTAACAAGTAACCCTTGGAGAAGTCCTTCACGGGTATGACTGCCCGAACCTTTTCCCCAGGGTCTATCCTCAACAGGTTTATTATAGGGGTGCCCCTCGCCGTTCTGGAGCCCTCAGGTATCTGGTAAACCTTTAACCAGTAAACCTTTCCTTTATCAGTGAATACTAAGAGGTAGGAGTGAGTGTTCGCGGTGAAGACCCTCTCTACGAAGTCCTCGTCCCTCGTGGTTGCTCCTATCACCCCCCTTCCGCCCCTGTGCTGCAAGCGGTAAGTCTCTATGGACGTCCTCTTGACGTAGTCCTTGTTGGTGAGCGTGACCACCACTTCCTCTTCTTCTATCAAGTCCTCAATGTCTATCTCTGCGTCTTCCTGGCTTATCAAGGTTCTCCTGTCGTCCCCGTACTTCTCCATTAACTCTTTGAGTTCCTCCTTCATTATTTTCTTAACCTCTTCCTCTGAGGAGATTATTTCCTTGTACCTCTTTATCCTTCTCTGCAACTCGGAGTACTCCTCCTTCACCTTTCTCTGTTCAAGGCTTGAAAGCTTTTGAAGCTTCATCTCGAGTATGGCTGTGCTTTGCTTCTCGGAGAGTTTGAACCTTTGAATAAGCGAGTTTCTCGCTTCGTCCACGCTCTCCGAGCTTTTTATTAGTTTAACAACTTGGTCTATGTTCCTCAATGCTGTGAGCAGTCCTGCTAACAAGTGGGAGCGCTCCTCTGCTTTTCTCAACTCGTAGCGGGTCCTTCTAAGAACCACTTCTTTCCTGTGCTTCAAGTATTCCTGCATTAATCCTTTAAGCGTTAAGAGGACTGGCTCGTTGTTCACCAGCGCTATGAGCATGATGCTGAAAGTGGTTGCTAGCTTGGTGTGCTTGAACAAGGCGTTCTTCACCACTTCGGGGCTGGATCCTTTCTTCAACTCTATGACCACCCGCATCCCTTTCCTGTCTGATTCATCCCTTATGTTGCTTATCCCGTCTATTCTTTTCTCCTTGACCAGGTTTGCTATCTGCTCCACGAGTTGGGCCTTGTTCACCATGTAGGGTATCTCTGTTATTACAAGCGAGGGTTTATCTCCTTCCTCCGCGCTAACCTTTCCCTTCACCTTTATCTTCCCCTTCCCCGTCTTGTACGCTTCCAGGATGCCCCTCCTCCCAGCTATCACGCCTCTTGTTGGGAAGTCCGGTCCTTTGACGTGCCTCATCAACTCTTCAACAGTCATTGAGGGGTTGTCTATCAGGTTTATGAGTGCGGAGCACACCTCTCTCAAGTTGTGAGGGGGTATGTTGGTAGCCATCCCCACAGCTATGCCTGAGGAGCCGTTTATTAACAGGTTGGGAACCTTCCCAGGAAGAACTTCTGGTTCTTTCAACGAGCCGTCAAAGTTGTCTTTAAAGTTCACTGTTTCCTTTTCAATGTCTTGTAGCAGGTCTTCTGTTATCCTTGCCAGCCTGGCTTCGGTGTACCTCATGGCTGCAGGCGAGTCCCCGTCCACTGAGCCAAAGTTTCCTTGACCCTCCACCAAGGGGTATCTGAGGGAGAAGTCTTGAGCCATTCGGACTAGGGCGTCGTACACAGCGGAGTCCCCGTGAGGGTGAAACTTGCCGAGGACCTCTCCCACTATCCTCGCGCACTTCTTGAAGGGGGAGTTGTGCTTCAACCCCATCTCCTTCATAGCGTACAGTATTCTTCTGTGCACTGGTTTCAAGCCGTCCCTAACGTCGGGGAGGGCTCTGCCGACGATGACTGACATGGCGTAGTCAATGTACGCAGTCTTCATCTCGTCTTCTATCACCGTTATCAGGGTTTGCTGCCTCTCTTCTTCCCTCATCTTAACTCCTTTGAGAACGCGTTTTCTCCTCTGTAAAACTGTTTTCTTCTGCTCTTTATAAGTGTTGCTATAAAACAATTAATTTCGATATTGAAATTAATTTTGTTTTGCTCCCAAAACCCTTAAAAAAAGAGGTGTATTAACGCAGGCAATGGAAGTTTTGTTTCTAGGGACTTCATCAATGGTTCCCACAAAGGAGAGGAACGTCAGTTCCATTTTCCTAGAACACAAAGGAGAATGCTTCCTGATAGACTGCGGGGAAGGAACGCAGAGGCAGCTGAACATAGCAGGGATTAACCGGTTAAGGATAAAGAACGTGCTCATAACGCACTGGCACGGCGACCACGTTTCAGGCCTGACAGGGCTGCTGCAAACCCTGAGCAGCGCGGACAACGAGCCGGAGCTAACGCTTTACGGCCCGAAATGCAGCGAGGAAAACCTGAACATGTTGCTGAAAGCAACCCTTCACAAGCCCAGGTTCAAGCTAAGCGTTAAAGAACTCCTATCCAAAAAACTGGAAACCTTTAAGGAAACCAAGGATTACTACCTACAATGCGCCCCGCTGAGCCACGGCGTCCCAGTCCTGGGATACGCGTTCGTGGAGAAGGACCAGAGAAGGATAGACATGGACAAGGCGAGGAGGCTCGGCTTGAAGGAAGGGCCCTTGATAGGGAGGCTGAAAGCAGGGGAAGAAGTCAAGGTGAAAGGAAGGAGTATAAAGCCAGAACAAGTGAGCTGGGTGGAGAAAGGCAAGAAAGTGGCTGTAATCCTGGACACCGCTCTCTGCGAGAACTGTTACTCCCTGGCAGAAGGCGCGGACTTGTTGATATGCGAGTCCACTTACAACTCTGACTTGGAAGGAAAAGCAAAGGAGTACAAACACCTCACCGCCAGCCAAGCAGCGCTCATAGCAAAAAAGGCAGGGGTGAAGAAACTCGTCCTAACCCACTTCTCCCAGAGATACAAGGACGTGGAACCCCTCTTGGAAGAGGCGAGGAGCGTGTTCCGAAACACGGTGGCGGCGAAGGACTTCTTAAAGCTGAAACTTTGAGCGAAGTGAAGTTAAGCGTAAAGTATAAAACGGTGCCGGAACACCCATTGAGAGGGGTTTAGAAGTGTGCGGTATATGTATGGTTGTCGGGCCGAAAGCTGGCGACGAGGCAGCCACTCTGTGCAGGGACTTGTTGCAAGCATTGCAACACAGAGGCCAGCAAGGAGCAAAGATAACCCTGTACCAACCAGGGAAGGAAGGGGGGCAACCGTTCATAAAAGAGGTGGGCGGCCTTGGAATGGTTAAGGAGGCAATCGCCCCGACCAACTTGGCCGCGATAAAGTGCAGGGTAGCAGTAGGAGAGGTTAGGTACTCAACTCACGGGGAGAACAACTATCAAAACACTCCCCCTCTGGTGGCGCTCACAAAGGATGGGTGGGCAGTGGTCTCTCACAACGGCCAATTCGGATCGCCGAGGAGCATAGAGGAGAAGCGCAAAGAATTCTTAGAGACAGGCGTATTCTTCCACACAACCACAGACACCTCCCTCTTAATAGCGGCGTTTTCTCAATCGAAACAAGCAACTTTGGAGGAAAGACTGGCGGACGCCATCCAGCAATTGAAAGGCTCGGGGAGCATACTCGGAGTGGTTAACGAAACCGTCTTCGTGGCTAGGAAGAACGGGAACAGGCCGCTCTACCAAGGATTCAAAGGTGAAACGATGGTTTTTTCCTCAGAGGATTACAAGTTTCAAGACCTAGGCGTAAAGGGGGAGGAGTTCCCAAGCAACACCTTGAAAACATTCAACTTGAGAACAGGGGTTGAAAAAGTGGTAAGCTTGGAGCCGAGAGTGGAGAAGGAGTGCGTCTTTGAACTCATATACTTCTCCATGCCGGGGACGAAGAGCAAGGAGAAGTCCATGTCGCAGTATAGGGAAGAGTTCGGAGCAGAACTTGCGCGAGAGGACTGGTTGAGGGGGGACTACTCGGTGGTGCCGGTGCCTGACTCGGGGAACCACGCAGCGCTGGGCTACGCCGCCACCGCCAAGATGAGGGTGGTGCAAGGCATTCAAAGAGACCACTACTCGGTAAGGGGGTTCATAGGGACAAACCCTGCGGAGAGGAAGAGGACTGCCGCCGCGAAGTACACAGTGGATTCTGTCTTGGTGAAAGGGAGGAAGGTGGTGTTGGTGGACGACTCCTTAGTGAGGGGGACCACGTTGAAGGACACGGTGAACAAGTTCAGAGAGGCAGGCGCTGAGGAGGTCCACGTCAGGATAGCGTCCCCGATGATAAAGCACCCTTGCCACTACGGCATAGACATGCGAACCGAGGAAGAACTAATAGCGTCTAACAAAGACTTGAAGGGAATAGCTGACTTCTTAGGAGCGGACAGCTTGCTCTACCTCTCACTTCAAGGAATGTACAGAGCTATAAACAAGGTTAGGGGAAGAAGTGTTACGGAGAGCGAGTTCTGCGACGCTTGCTTCACCGGCAAGTACTGGTGAAAAGGGAGGTGGCGCGAAGCTTTACTTAGAGGCTAGCTTAACATCCTCCGCCTTCACAGTCTTCCTCCCGGCGTGCTGAGCAAGCTTGACAGCGGACTCTGATATCTCCAAAGCTATATCTTCAAGCACGTCCCTCAACGCATCCTTGGCGTCCTCTGAAACCCTGCCAGCTCCTGCCTGCTTCAAAAGCCTCTCCATCGCCGCCAAAGGGATGTTCTTCTTAACCATACATTCACCCGCACCCCACAAAAACACCTTTCTTTTAAAAATTTATTGTTTAAACCGGCGAATCTGCCGTGAACGAAGAGAAAACCTTTAAAAAAAGCAGTGATTGGTTTGAGGATTAAATGGTGAGCTTTAAAGGAAGAAAGTCAAAAGGAACCGGTGCTGAGAGAGAGCTGCTGAGGATGTTCTGGAACGCTGGCTGGGCGGGAATCCGCTGTGCTGGCTCTGGAAGCGCGAGGACGCCCAGCCCAGACCTAGTGGTTGGAAACTCTTCCAGGATGCTCGCGTTAGAAGTCAAAACCACTAAGGACGAGAAGAAGTACTTGACCAAGAAGGAAGTTGAGGAGTTAAGAGAATTCGCTAAGAGATTCGGAGCGCACCCAATGATAGCAGTGAAGTTGAGAAACAAGGAGTGGTTCTTCATCAGCGTGCAAGACTTGCACTCCAGCGAGAAAAGCTACAGCGTGAATCCCTCATTGCTGGAGAAGAAAGGACTCGGATTCCAAGACTTAATAAAAATTTAAAGCTCTGACTCAACAACTCTAGCCGAGAAACTTGTTCAAAGCGAGTATTAAGAACAACCCAACGGTTAAAGCAACTGTTTCTCTAAGCAAAGCCTTGGCTCCTGTTCTCTCCCTCATTTCAGGAAACAAGTCGGTGCAAGCGATGTATATGAATCCGCCTGCAGCAAGGGAAAGAATTACAGGGATAACGCTCGCCACCCCCTTTCCGAGAATGAAGCCTGTGAGTGCCCCTAGCAATTCTGTCAAATCGGACAAGAGGTTGAACAAAGCGGCTTTTTTAACAGAGATCCCTCCGTTCACAAGTATTGCGATGTCGCATACTTCTTACGGTATTTGGTGGACATGTCTTGAATCGGAAGTG
>CAZTPT010000014.1:0-10144 GCA_964615705.1 uncultured Methanosarcinales archaeon | reverse complement strand
AATGCAAAAGATTAATCAAGGGAATCAAAAAGGTTTCGTAAAAACAAGAAACTTGACGCAAAGAGGACGCCCTCCTCGTTAGACGAGTGAGGCGCGGCAACGGAAACCTTTATAAACCTTGGAGGAGGCTTTTCAACGCATGGGGTTCTTTGACTTCTTCAAGAAGAAGCCTGAAACGGTTAGCTTTGACGAGTTAGAACCCTTCCTTGAAGGAGTGGTTAAGCGTAAAAAACTAGGGGAAGCCGTTGCCAGGTTCAACGACTCAGTCCGGTCGTTGAGGGAGGAAGCCTTCAACGCGTTGCGCGAGTTAAGCTCTGCCGAGTTAGAGGAAGGAAGGTTCTCTGAGAAGGAGAAACACGTGATGAGGGGGAACCGCGAGCGCTACGTCACGCGCTTGAAAGCGTTCTTTCAAGGGTTGAGGGAGGCGGAGGACTTGGAAGAAGCAGGCTTCCTAGCTTCAAGGATTAGCGAAGAGGTGAACCGGCTAGCAGTGGAGACTGAGAAGAACTTCTTCATACTCAAAGAATTCTTCCCTGAAGAGTCGTTGAAACTTGCGAGGCTGGTTAAGAAGGCTGAAGAGGTTCACAACGCTTTAAGGAAAGCGTTGGACGACCCGGACCTGGCAAGGGTTAAAGACGCGGAGGCCTTGCTGAAGCGTTACTACGAGGAGTTGGAGAAAGAAGAGTTGTTGAAGAAAAACGTTGCCTCGCTGCGCTCCTCTCTGGAGAAGGAGAAGTCTAGGCGGGAGAAGTTGGCGGCGAGGCTGGAAGAGTTGAGGAATGGTAAGGACTACGAAGCCTTCGAAGAATTACTGGCGGAGCGGGAAGCCTTGAAGGCAGCAGTCTCTGAGAAAGAAGCTGAAGTAGAGTCCAAAGTTGCAGGAGCGGCTAAGGAGTTGAGGAAACTCCTCCACGACTCCAAGGAGAAGTATTTGAAGAAGTACTTGGAAAACCCCGTGGAGGCGTTGCTGGAAGACCAAGGCTTCTCGATGAAGAAGTTCTTCGCGCAAACCTCCAACTCAAGACTCGCGACTTACTTGGAAGAAGCAAAGACCTTCTTAGAATCCTCTGCTGAGCGGTTAAAAAACTTGGAATCCTCTGTTAAGAAGAACGTGGCAGCCCTAAACGTGGCCGAGCAGGAAGCATTAGTTGAGGAGTGCGAGAGGAGGGTTGAACGCTTAGAAGCGCAGGTCTCAGAAGCGGAGTCAGAACTCGACTCCCTACGCCCCGGCGAGTTAAGAAGAAGGGTTAAAGAAGTAGTGGAAGGCTTAGGGGTGGTCGTTAAAGATTAATCCTTCAAAGCCTCCACTGCTGGCAAGGAACCCCCTCTTAACAACTTCAATGCAGCTCCTCCCCCAGTGGAGACGTGGGTGTACTTCTCTGTTAACCCGAGCTTGTTCACAACTACTGCAGTGTCGCCTCCCCCTATAATAGTGACCGCCCTCAACCCAGCCATGAACTTTGCAACCTCCTCGCTAGCCTTGGCGAAGCGCTCATCCTCGTAAAGCCCTAACGGGCCGTTCCAGAGAACGGTCTTGGCGCCCTTGAGGATTTCCTTGAAGAGCGACACCGTTCCGGGGCCGACGTCCAACCCTTTAAACCCGGGAGGGATCTCCTCGCAACTAACAATCCTGAACACTCCTCCCTCCAAGCCCGCGGCGTCAACAGGCAAAACCACCTTACCAGTCCGTAAGACTTCCGAAGCCTCCCCTACCAAGTCCTCGTCAACCATGCTCTCACCAGTTCCCCAGTTCAACGCTTTGTAAAAAGTGAACATCATAGCGCCGCCTATCAACACCTTGTCAACCCTCCCCAGCAAGCCCTTGATCAAGGGGAGCTTGGTCTTCAGCTTCGCCCCTCCCAACAGCGCTATCAAGGGTTTCTCAACGTTTTTCAAGCTTAAAAACTTCAACTCCTTCTCGAACTGGAACCCCACGCAGCCAGGTATGAACCTCGGCACTCCCACCGTGCTGGCGTGAGCCCTGTGACTAGTGGCGAAGGACTCGTTCACAAAGATTTCCCCGTTCGCGGCCAGCTTCTCAGCGAACCACTCCTCGTTAGCCTCCTCCTCCGCGTGGAACCTGAGGTTCTCAAGCAACACCAACCCTTCACTAGGAACCTCTCCTAAGCAGTCCTCGACGAAGAACACTTCCTCGTTGAGCAAGGCTTCCAAGCACTCCTTCACAGGCCTCAAGCTCAACCCAGGGTCCCTGCCTGACGGCCTGCCCCGGTGACCCATCACCACCACCCGGCTGCACTGCTTCAATAACAACTTGAACGTAGGGATAGCCTTCCTCAACCTGTAATCATCAACCACTACTCTGTTCTTCACAGGCACGTCCAGGTCAGCCCTCACCACTACCTTCCTGCCTTGAAAGTCGAAGTCCCTAACAGTCTTCATACCACGCATGACAAGGAAGCATTTATTTAAAACGTTTTCCCCTGAAAGCCGTCTTTGAACATTAGAAAACGGAGGGGGAGTCTTAACCAGCAAGCTCTTTTTATGAATGTATTAAATCTTTCCGGCGTGAGTATTTTTATTTTTTTCAGAGTCTTTCCTTGTGAAAGAACGCTGCACTCTGAATTAACGTTGTCTCACTTGCTTAAAGAGATGTGGAAAACTTCCACGCTCGCCTTCCGCAACTTTTTGTTGAATCCCGTTGAAGTAACTGGGGTGTTAGTTCTTGCTTATTGAATTTTTATAACTTTAGATACATTTATTAAAGGGGTTTCTTTTGGAGTGATTAGAGCGCTGGTTAGGAGTGGTTCGTGGTGAAATATGATCCTAGGATGGTGAGGTCTGCTTACGACGAAGTCGCTGATGAGGAGGACTGGCAGGAGAAGCATCCGAGTTTGAGAACCGAGCTTCCGCGAGCGTTCATCAAGAAATACTTGAAAAAGGGCGACGTTGTTTTAGACGCGGGAGGCGGGACAGGGGTGAACGCTGTCATGATGGCGAGGAGGTGCAAACACGTCACCCTCTTGGACATCTCGGGGGAGATTCTTACCCGCGCTGAAAGGAATATCAAGGAGGCGAGGCTTTCAAAGAAGATAAAACTCGTTCAAGGAGACATCACTGATTTGAAACAGTTCAAGGACGAACAATTCAGTTTCGTTGTTTGCGTTGGAGACGCGATTTCTTACGTTCTTGATGAAAGGTTTAAAGCAATGAAGGAATTAGTAAGGGTTGCTAGGAAGAACGCTGTATTAATCATTGGCTGCGATTCAAAATACGGGTTTATGAGGCACTATCTGAGCAAGGGGGATTTGAAAGAAGCGATCAGCATATTCAAAACTCAGGAGACTTGTTGCGGTATGGGGCCGAGGACTCATGTTTACGACGTTGACGAAATGAAGCAGCTCTTGGAAGAGAATGGTTGCGAAGTCTTAGAAATAGCTTCCACCCCTACTATTACTGACAGCGTTGATAAAAGCCAGTTTTACGAGCCGCAAAAGTGGAGGCGGTTGAAGAGGTTAGAGTTAGAGATCTGCACGAAGCCTGAATTGCTAGGGGCGGGGAACCACTTATTATTCATTGCTAGGAAGGCATGATTCCTAAAGCAGTTCCACCCTTATGTTTTAAAAAGGTGTGCTTGTTCCTCGTTGCCATGATTGTCCAGTTTTCGGAGTTGGTGGACGTCGTTGTGATGAGCTTGGCTGTCGGCTTCATCTTCAAGGACGCTTTTAAAAGCCCGGCTCAGGACTTGCTTCACTTCTACTCCAAGCCTGGTTTTAACTGGGAGGACTTCTGGTTCGCTGTTTCGGTGGTGGCTCCGGCAATCATCCTCCACGAGCTTGCTCACAAAGCGGTTGCTCTAAGCATGGGGTTAAGCGCGGTCTTCAACGCCGCTTACACCTGGCTACTCATAGGCGTTCTCTTAAAGGTGATGAACTTCGGGTTCATCTTCTTCGTGCCTGGATACGTGGCTATAACCGGCTCAGGGACGCCGTTCCAGTACTTAGTGATAGCGTTGTCAGGGCCTTTGATGCACCTCTTGCTCTGGCAAGTCGCGAAGGTGAAGCTTCAAGGAAGGGGGCTTAAGCGGAGGGAGGAATACTTTTGGAGCCTTGTCTTCCAGATAAACAAGTTCTTGTTCGTCCTGAACATGCTCCCAATACCCGGCTTTGACGGGTTCCAGGTTTACTCCAACCTTTTAAGGGTGTTCGTGTGAAGGGTTAATTTTAAATAATAGTTCTCCTGTTAATCCTTATGCCTAAGTTCGTAGTGGTTACAGGGGGTGTTCTCTCAGGGCTTGGTAAAGGAGTCGCGGCTGCCAGCATTGGGAAGCTATTAGTGCCTAAGCATAGAGTAGTGGCTGTGAAGTGCGAGGGCTACCTCAACGTTGATCCCGGAACGATGAATCCTTACGAGCACGGAGAAGTCTTCGTCTTAGAAGACGGTGAAGAGGCAGACATGGACTTCGGGCACTACGAGAGATTCTTAGGAGTGGATTGCAAGGCTCACTGGAACATAACCATGGGGAAGGTCTTCAACGGCGTGTTGGAGAAGGAGCGCCGAGGGGACTACCTCGGCAGAACCGTTCAGTACATCCCCCACGTCACGGATTACATCAAGGAGCAGTGGATGCGCGTCTTGGAAGAAGAAGGGGCGGACGTCTTAGTAATAGAGATAGGAGGCACTGTGGGGGACATTGAAACAGAGCTCCACTTAGAAGCGGCGAGGCAGTTAAGCATTGACCACGGCTCTGGAAGCGTTTTCTACGCCCACTTAACGTACGTCCCGGTCCCTACCAACGTGAAGGAGCAGAAGACTAAGCCGACGCAGCAATCAGTTAACTTGTTAAGGGAGAAGGGGATAATCCCTGACTTGGTCATTGCTAGGTGCGAGCAACCCTTAATTGAGAAGTCCAAGGAGAAGATAGCTTTGTTCGCAGGCCTCCCCAAGGACAGGGTTATAAGCGGGGAGGACGTGAACTATGTTTACGAGATACCTCTCCGCTTTCAAAGGCAAGGGGTGTGCGACGCTTTATCTGAGAAGCTCGGCCTGAACATCTCGCCGGAGTTAGAAGTGTGGGAGTCCTTGGTTGACAACCTCAAACATCCTGACGAAGAGGTGTGCGTGGCTATATGCGGCAAGTACGCCTCGTTGGAAGACTCCTACGCCAGCATCAGGGAAGCCTTGACTCACTGCGCCGCTCACTTCAAGGCAAGGATTAATCTGAGGTTCGTGGAGACAACGCAAGGCTTCACCCCTGAACTCTTGCGAGGAGTGGACGCTGTCATAGTGCCTGGCGGGTTCGGGAGGCGAGGAATTGAAGGGAAGCTAGGAGTGATAAAGCATTGCAGGGAGACGGGGTTGCCGTTCCTAGGCATTTGTTACGGGATGCAGCTAGCAGTGATTGAGTTCGCTAGGAATGTTTGCTCTTTGAGGAATGCTCACACCACTGAGGTGGAGCCGTCCACTAAGCACCCAGTAGTAGACCTCTTGCCAGAGCAGAGAGTGGTTAAGGAGAAGGGTGGGAGCATGCGGCTCGGCGCTTACCCAGCCGTTCTTAGGAAGGGTAGCTTGGTGGCTAAGCTCTACAACTCCTTACAGGTGTGGGAGAGGCACAGGCACAGGTACGAGGTGAACCCTGACTACCTCGACTTGTTGGAGCGTCACGGGTTAATCTTTTCAGGCATGAGCCCTTCTAAAAGGTTGGCGGAGTTTTTAGAGTTAAAGGATCACCCGTTCTTCGTCGCCACGCAAGCCCATCCTGAGTTGAAGTCAAAGCTTGAAAGGCCTGCCCCGTTGTTCTACGGCTTGGTAAAGGCGGCTATTGAGAGAAGGGAATCTTTGAAGCGTTCATGAGAAGGGTTCAACCGTAATAAGCAGGTTTTTCTTGCTGCAACTCCCTGCCCCGGGCGGACCTGAAGTAGTTCTGCAACTCCTTGTAAGCCTCCTCTACTTCTTTGGTTATGCTAGGCTTAACCTTTTCAAGGGCTTTCTCGAAGTGGTTCATAGTCACTTGCTTGGCTTTCAAGTCCTCCCTCAACGCTAGTATTGCTGCTTCCTTGCACACAGCTTCTATGTCGGCGCCTGCGTAGTACTCCGTCTTCTCAGCCAAGTTTTCCAGGTTCACGTCCTTGGCTAACGGCATGTTCTTGGTGTGCACTTTGAATATGCTCAGCCTGGACTCCTTGTCAGGCGCCTTTATCATTATGATTCGGTCAAACCTTCCCGGCCTGAGCAGGGCGGTGTCTAACATGTCCGGCCTGTTAGTAGCTGCTATGATGACCACATCTGTTAATTCTTGTAAGCCGTCCATCTCGGTGAGTAATTGGTTAACCACCCTCTCAGTCACGTTGGAGTCGCTTGACAAGCCCCTCTTAGGAGCCAAACTGTCTATCTCGTCGAAGAATATGATTGAGGGCGCTGTCTGCCTCGCCTTCTCGAATATCTTCCTCACCGCTTTCTCTGACTCGCCGACCCACTTGCTGAGCAGCTCGGGGCCCTTAACGAGTATGAAGTTAGCGTCTGACTCGTTAGCAACCGCTTTAGCTAGTAAAGTCTTACCAGTGCCTGGAGGTCCGTAGAGCAAAACCCCTTTCGGAGGCTTAACCCCCATCTTGGCGAAGGCTTCCCTGTGCTTCAACGGCCACTCCACCGCTTCTATTAACTCTTGCTTCACGTCGCTCAAGCCGCCGATGTCCTCCCACGTAACGTTCGGCACCTCCACCAAGACTTCCCTCATAGCGGAGGGCCTCACAACTTTCAACGCTTCCCTGAAGTCAGCCATCCTTATCCTTAACTTCTTCAACACGTCTTCTGGTATCTCCTCCTCTTCCTCCAAGTTAATGTCTGGCAACACCTTCCTCAACACTATCATCGCTGCTTCTTTCGCTAGCGAGGCGAGGTCTGCCCCTACGAATCCGTGAGTTATCTCTGCCAACTTCTTCAAATTCACGTCTTGGGCTAAGGGCATGTTCCTAGTGTGTATCTTTAAGATGTTAAGCCTGCCCTCCTTGCTCGGAACCCCTATCTCTATCTCCCTGTCGAAGCGGCCAGGCCTCCTAAGAGCAGGGTCTAACGAGTGGGGTATGTTAGTAGCCGCTATCACTATGACTTTCTCCCTTCCCTTCAAGCCGTCCATCAACGCTAATAGCTGCGCAACCACTCTTCTCTCCACCTCGCCCCTGCTCTCCTCCCTCTTGGAAGCGATGGCGTCTATCTCGTCTATGAAGATTATGGCGGGGGAGTTCTTCTCCGCTTCTTCGAACTTCTTCCTAAGGTTTTCCTCGGATTGGCCGTAGTACTTGCTCATGATTTCAGGACCGTTTATGAGTATGAAGTGAGCGTCCGTCTCGTTAGCAACCGCTTTAGCGAGCAACGTCTTGCCTGTTCCTGGCGGTCCGTGGAGTAGAACTCCTTTAGGAGCTTCTATTCCGAGCCTCTCGAACAATTCCGGATGTTTTAACGGGAGCTCCACCATCTCCCTAACCTTTTTCAACTCCTCGTCCAACCCTCCTATGTCCTCGTAGGTGATGTCTATTACTTTCTCCTCCTCGTACTCCACGGGTTCAGGGTTGAACTCCACGTAAGTGTTCTCCGTTATGATGACCGCTCCCTTGGGCTGGGTCTCCGTCACTATGAACTTCAAGTCTCCCAAGCCGAAGCTGAGCATGGTGTCGTCCAGCATGGAGAACATGTCTTCGAAGAACGGGTTGTCTGTTAAGGCGTTCCTACGCCTCTTCGCGCCTCCAAGGCTTACCAAGTCCCTCTTCTTCACAGCCCTGCCCAGCAATCCTTGCTTGAATATGTTAGGATTCGCCCTGATCATGATGCCGCTCCTCGCCGGGGCGATGACGACTTTCTTCGCCTCTTTCACGTCTGCCTTCTTAACCGTTACGAGTTCCCCTATGGTTATCCTCGCGTTCCTCCTTATCAAGGGGTCCATCCTTATAATGTTGAGGCCTATGTCTCCCGGGAGCGCTCGGTCCGCTATGCCCACCGTGCTCCTCTCCCCCACTATCTCAACCACGTTGCCAGGGTAGACGTCTATCTGCTTCATGTAAGAAGTGTCTATCCTCACTATGCCTTTGTTCACGTCGTCTTGTATGGCTTCAGCGACTTTCAGCCTTATCTCTTTCTTCTTCTCCCCCATTGCACACCGCTGAATCCCGGCTTTCTTTATATAATTTTCGAACCCTTCCCGCGGCGCTGCAGAAACACAGGAAAAACTTCTTTTTAACTCTGGGATGGTGATAAAAATTTATTAATCCGTTCTTGTTTCTCTCCTCGCTAGGGGCGTTTCCCGGGAGGAAGAGGTGGTTTTTTCTCAACGCCCCAGCATTGCCAGGTGCAAGTCGTCGTATAACTCCCTGATGGCGTAGTAAACCTTTGACTTCTCGCTCCCGCTCAGCTCTGAGCGTTCAAACCTCTCCTTGGCTTTCACGTACTTCTCTTTCGCCTCTTCCAAGGAGCCCTTGTCTATGAGCATCCTGCACTCCTCTATCAACTTGTACAACTCGTGGTCGCTCCTCTCGCTTATAGGGGGGAGGTCTGCCTCTGTCTTTAACAAGCTCCCGGTCTTCAACTCTGAGAGTTTTCCCCCCACGTATTCTTGGAAGCCGCTCCCCCTCAACCGCTCCTTCTCCTCTTCTAAGTGCTTCTCTACCCTTGCCAGGTGTTTCTCCAAGGACTTCTCCTTCCTCAACGCTTCCCTCAGCTTCTTCAACTCTTTCTCAACCTCTTCCTTCTCCTTTCTAAGCTTCTCGGACGCTTCCCTTTCCAGTTTCAACTTCTTCTCCGCCTCTTTAACCTTCCCCTCCACTTCGTTCTCCTTCTTCTTCAAGTCCTCCTCCCACTCGTTAAGGGTTTTCTCCCTAACGTTGAGCGATTCTTCCTTCTCCGCTAGCTCGGATCGCTTCTTCTCCAAGGACTCCTTATCTGCTTCCAGCTCCGCCCTTGAATTTTCCAGTTCTTCCCTCTCCTTCTCCAACCTGGACTCCTTCTCGTCCAGCTCAGCCCTCCTCGACTCGGCTTCTTTCAACAGCGAAGCTTTTTCTTCTTTAAATGCTTCTTCCTCCTTCCTCAACGCTTCCTCTTTAAGCCTTAACTCCTCCTCCAACCGCTTCCTCTCCTCCTCGAACACTTCCTTCTCCTTTGAGAAAGATGATTTCTCCTTTTCAAACGCTTCCTTGTCCTTCTTCAACGCTTCCTCCTCTGAGTGAATCCTTTCAAGGACTTCCTCCTTCTCCTTTTCAAACGCTTCCCTGTCCTTCTTCAACGCTTTAAGCCTGGACTGGTACTTGTTCTTCAACCCAGCCACCCTTATCTTTTCAAGCTCTAACCTGCGCTTCTCCGCCTTCACCTCTTTGAATGAGCTGCCAAGCCTCGCCTTCTCTATCTCCCTCTTCACGTCTTCCTCGTGCTTCCTCAGTATCTCTAATAATTCCTGCTTCGCCTTCTTGTTCCTGATATCCTCAGCCACTTTTTCAGCTCTCAAAACGTCCCGCACCCAGTTTGCGAAGTCGTTCCTGGACTCGGTCACGTGGTGCTGGAAGGTTTCCTCGTCCATGGACTCCAACTCTTTCAAGAGTTCCTTCAAAGACTTTATCTCCTTCCCAGTCCTCAACACGAACCTCTGCCCTGGCTCCGCCTCTTTCTCAAACATGTTCTCAATCTCCTCTTCGGGGCGCTCTATCGCTTCCCTCACAGCTTCCTCGAACACGTTCTCTGCTTCTCTCAAAGCGCTCCTCTCCTCCTCTGCCGGGTCCTTCTTCTTTTCATCGCTCTGAGGGGGAGACTCTTCTTCAGAGACCTCCTTTTTCTCTTCCTCCGCGGTTGGCTCCTCAGGGGGGAGCGGCTCTGCTTCAAGAGCCGGCTTCGGGGGAGGTAGCGGCTCATCCTCTGGCTCCGGCGCGGGCCTGGGAGGCTCTGGCTCCGGGCGGAGCTTAGGAGGCTCCAGCGTTGCCTTCTCAGGTGGCTTGACCGGCTCTGGTGGCAACTCGGGCTTCGCAGGGCTTGGAGGGGGTAATACTTCTTTTTCCTCTTTGAACAATGACTTAATCCTTTTCAGAAAACCTGAGCGCTTCTTCACCGCAACCGGTTTGCCTATCTCCAGCATGCAGATTACCCCCTCTTTTTTTGAAAAAAAGCGTTTTTCGTACCTTGTTTGTAACTATTATAATATAAATATTTT
>CAZTPT010000013.1:0-10213 GCA_964615705.1 uncultured Methanosarcinales archaeon | reverse complement strand
AAACAAAAAGCATTTATAAACTTTTCGTTTTTAACCATTTTTAAGTAGTTAAATTCACAGTTTTTTATGATAGCTTTATCCCTGCGAAGTCCCGCTTCTCCTTCTTCTTAACCAAGTCGTCAAAGAAAGGTATCTTCAACGGCACTGCGAACCTTGAGAAGTTGCTCGTCACTATTGCCTCCCCTTTGTCCAAACTCGCAATATTCTTGTCATCGCTGCTCAAGTCCTGAGCAGCGGATTCTATTATCGCTCTCCGCTCAGTGCTCATCTCAGTTCCCAGGACTACCTTGGTGTTCATATTAGCGAGTATCTCCCTTGGGATGAGTGAAGGCATCTGAGTGATAGCGGTTATCCCGATTTTGAACTTCCTCCCCTCCCTGGCGATGCTGGAGAAAACGTTGCTCCCCTTCTCCAACACCTCCTTCCCAAGCACTCTAGGAGCTTCCTCTAACACAATAGTGACCACTGGCTTCCTCGCCAGCAAGCCTTTCATCTTGTAATACCTGTACCTCTTGAACAACTCTCCCGCGACTATCGAGCCTATCAACAACTCCAACTGCCCTGAGAAGCTGCTCGTGTCTATGATGACTGTTTTTCCCTGCTCTAGAGAGTCTAGGACGGATGGAATGGTGGACTCCCCCCTCTCCAGTTCAAACACTCCCCTGCACTCTAACCCTTGATAGGTGGAGATGTCAAGGAGCGAGGACAGCCTCCTCTTCAACACTCCTAGAGTAGCGTCTTGGAACTCCAGCTTCACGGGTTTCTCCAAAAGCACTGCTTCCACCCAGGAGTCTCCGTACTCCTTGTAAAAAGCGTTCATTGCTTGAACTTGGGGGCTACTCAAGCCAAGGAAGGCGAAGTGTTCAGGTCTCAGAACCTTCACGTTTATCTTCAAGCTAATACTTCCAGGGACGGGTTGCTGGGCTGTGTAGTAAGCCACCTTGTCCCTGGCGGGGTGGTCTTTTAATCCAGGCTTGTTCCTCCCGTAGTACTCGTCGTGAGGGTCCAACACCATGGCTGCCGCGTAATCCTTACCTGTGAGGTCCCAGAGGAGGTTGCTCATCAACACGCTCTTTCCCTTCCCAGTAGTTCCTGTTATTAACAAGTGGTGGGACAACACCAAGTCCCCCCTCAAGTAGACGGGAACCAATACATCTCTTCCAGACCTTAAATGGCCGAAGAACAAGGGATTCCTAGGAGGTTTCAGGAATGCGAAGTCTTCCTCCTTCACGCTCCTAATAAGCGAGAAGAACTCTGGAAGGGTTTTTGAGGAGTAAGCCTTATCCCCCTTAACGGTTAGCAAGTTCTTCAAGAAGGCTAAGGTGTAGTTCCTAATGTTTTCCTCCTCGAAGGAAGGCTCCACCCCTTCCTCCAACTTCATCCCTGATATCAATTCAAGGTTCTGCTCGGATATCTGGCTGCTGTAAGCAAGGTTGAACACCTGCATCAACGCCTTGCCATGAGGAGTTTCAGCCACTACTAACTCTCCTATCTCCACCTCGCTACCCGCCTTGAGCCTCGCCTTCACCTCTCCGAAGCTTCCCGAGATTACCTGCCCCTTAATCACTTTCCCTCTGGAAAAGAACTCGCTTATTAAAAACTTTGCTAGCACTCACCGTTATGAAAAAGCTGGAAAGATTTAAATAGCTGGAATCCTTTGGTAAATGCATGGCTTTCCAATTCTTGCCGTTGACAGGTGTTAAGAAGGAGAGTTTTGAAAAGGTTAAACGCTTCCTTGAAGGCAGGCGCTTAAAGGAGTTCAAAAAACTCCTCAAGCAAGGCTTGGTCGCTGTGAAGGACTCTTTCTACGGCAGCGAGCGATTAGGAGTGGTTGAGGAGCACCCCTTTATAGAGCCATTAACAGACAATCCAGAGGTTCGGGACGCAGTTGATTACTGGAACGAGGAGATACTAGGCAGGGTGAGAAGCGTTGTTTTCAAAAGCTTCGCTCCCAACGCCGAGTCCTTGGCGAACCTGATAGCTCCCACCATTCACGGCTTGGAAGCAGTGAAGGAAGCAGTGCTGCTGCAATTATTCTCTTCTGAGAAGATACACATATTACTCCTTGGAGACCCGGCAACTGGGAAGAGCGAGATACTTAGGAGCGCTGCAGACCTGGCTTTGAAGTCTTCCTACGGGTTAGGCTCAGGCACTAGCAACGCTGGCTTAACCGTTTCCAAGAAGGGAAACTCATTGTTCTACGGCTTGCTCCCAGCGGCGCATCAAGGGCTGTGCTGCATAGACGAGTTAAACCTTTTAAAGGAGAAGGACAGGGCGGGATTGCTAAACGCTATGGAGAAGGGCTTCGTGACTTACGACAAGGCTGGCTCGCATCTCAGGGTGGACGCGGACGTGAAGGTGTTAGCAGCGGCTAACCCGAAGGGTGATCGTTTCGCTGGTTGGATGGTTGAAACCTTGAAGAAGCAACTCCCCTTCGACCCCGCGTTGCTGAGCAGGTTCCACCTAGTCTTCCTGGTAAGGAGGCCTGGCGTTAAGGGATTCGTGAACATCGCTAAGAGGATAGTGAGCGGGAAAGCGCAGGGCTTGTCGAAAGAGGAGTCCTCTTTTGTTAAGGATTATCAACGCTTCGTGGAGCACCTCAACCCCGCGTTTGAGAAGAAGCACGAAGCCCTCGTGACGAGGTTTGCTGAGAGGGTGAAAAGGGACGAGGAGAAGTTCTTAGTAGAGGTCAGCCCGAGAATCATTGTGGGCGTTGTGAGGTTGGCAAAGGCGAGGGCAAGGCTTTTAATGAGGGAAAAGGTTTCTAAAGAAGATGTTTTGAAAGCGATAAGCATAGTTGAGAACTCGTTGTATTACAGGTTGGGGAAGAAGAAAAAATTAAAAAGTTTTTAATCTGGCTTGACAGCAGGTTCTCCGCTACCTGACAGGCTTAGGCTTAGCAAGGAGGCGAAGTAGATGAAGTTCACCGCAGTGTTTCCGCCTCCAGTGTTCAACACCATTATTTCTCGCAACCTGCTTATGAAGTCCATCCCTCCAATCTTGAACGTCTTCACGAAAGCCACGAGTATGAACAATGCCAGGACGAAGGCAGTTATCCTGGTGTTGTAGCCTATCAGCAAGAACGCCCCTCCGATGAGTTCAACAACTATTGAAACCCATACCAGCAGGCTCCCGGCAGAGCCGAACAGGTTTTGAAACATCTGCGTCGCCATCCCTAAGTGGACGAGCTTGTCCAACCCAGCCACTATGAACGCCACCCCTAAGAACAGCCTCAGCACGAAGCTGGAGTAACTCTTGTATTTCTCTAAAAACATTTCAAAACACCCCCTTGATTGTTTCCAGAAAGGGTTAATAAAGCAAGCACTATCAAAAAAACTTTGTTTAATCGTTAAAACTTGTTTTAAGACTCGCGCGTTCATTCATCCTTAACGTTGTACGCGTGGGTGTAGCGGAGGAGCGTCAAAGTCTCAGCAACTGCCTGCTCACCACCCCACTCCTGCAATACAAGACTATCTTAGCATCCTTTCAGAGGTTTAACCTCTCAATCTCGTTGTAGGGTACAAACATACCAGTTCAGAGTATCTCCGCATGGTAGGGGACGTGCACGTTAATCAGGGCGAAGTCCTCGTCCTTCATCAGCTCTCTTAACTCCTCAACCTTTATGTTCTTGAAACCAGAACTCTCTCTTCAGGGTCAACAACAACGCAGCCACCACAACCAACACCCCTAAAACTGCAATAACCAAGTACCTTGCTTCATGGGACTTAAGCAACACTCCACCCTGTTTAAACCCTTCACCCCTCTTTCTTTAACGAATAAGAAGAGCCGCAAATTATTTAAACCCTGAAGTGAATTGTTACTGAATGAACTTTCAGAAGACCATAATAGTGTTGGCTGTCGCGTTGCTGTTCTTTTTCTTCGCCAGGAGCGTGTTGGACGCTGTCAAGGAATCCCCTGAGTACAGCGACTTCTGCAGCGCGTACAAAGGAGTGCCCTTGAACAAGGTTTGTCCTAACTCTTCGCCACCCCCTTCTCTTAGGGAGGAATGCTCTGCTAAAGGAGGGTCTTTGTATCCTGCTAACAACGACTGCCCTGCTGAGTGGAAGTGCGACTTGTGCAGGGCTGAGTACGAAGATGCAAGGCTTTCATACAAGAAAACCGGCTTCGTGGTGCTTAGCGTGTTGGGAGTTTTGGGAATATTGATAGGCATACTCTTCACCGGAAAGAGCAACGCTCTGGGATGGATAAGCATAGGTTTACTCTTGGGAGGGTTATTAATCCTCTTAGCTGCGACTGTAGAGTTCTTTCAAGGACTGGACAGACTGGTGAGGCCCGCGGTTTTGCTAGGGGAGTTGTTGCTGGTGATATACGTTTCATACTCCCAATTCTCTAAGAGGGGCAAACTTTTTTAAACACTCTTCCTTCCTCTCCTGGATGAGGTTTGAAGAAGCTCTTTTGCGTTTAGACTTTGAAGACTTGCTAGGCCAGGAAGAAGCAAAGAAGCAGGTGAAGTCAGCGTTGCTGGCTAAAAGGCACTTCATACTAGTAGGCGGTCCTGGCACTGGGAAGACGACGCTTGCCAAAAACGTTGCCAAGCTGCTACCTGAAAAAGTTCTTTCCGCCTGTGACTTTCACTGCTCCCTGGACAACCCTGCCTGCCCTGAGTGCAGGCTTAAAAAATTGCAAGGCAAGCCGTTGGAGAAGAAGCGCTACAAGGGGGAGGAGTTATTCGTCAGGGTTCAAGGGTCGCCGGAACTCACCCCTGAGGACTTGTTAGGAGACATAGACCCTGTCAAGGCGTTGAAGTTCGGCCCATTATCAGTAGAGGCGTTCACCCCTGGCAAGATACTCAGAGCCAATCAAGGAGTGTTGTTCTTTGACGAGGTGAATCGTTGCTCTGAAAAGCTTCAGAACAGCTTGCTGCAAGTGTTGGAGGAGGGGAAGCTCAGCATAGGGCCTTACACTTTTGACTTCCAAGCAGACTTCATATTTATAGGCACCATGAACCCTGAGGACACCTCTACCGAGCCTTTAAGCGAGGTCTTCCTGGACAGGTTCGACTTCGTTAGGATAGGCTACCCTGAAACCTTGGAGACAGAGGCGGAGATTGTGAAGATGAAAGGAGCCAGTCTGGCGAGGTTTCCGGACGAATTGCTCTTCAAGGTATTGTCCTTTATAAGGGGCTTGAGGGAGGACCCTGAGGTGGAGAGGAAGCCCGGGGTGCGAGCGTCCCTTGGGGTTTACGAAAGGGCTCAGAGCACAGCGCTTCTGAACAAGCGGGACGAGGTGAAGCTGGGTGACGTGTTGGAAGTGTTGCAATCCGTCCTTGCCCACAGGTTGAAGCTCAAGCCCAGAGTGAAGTACTTGAAAAGCGTGGAGGATTACTTGAGGGAAAGGATTAGCTCCTTCTTCCAGAAAGGGGAAGAGTTGAAAAGTGGTGGTTACCTTTGACCGCCAATCCCTTGAAAGCCCTGGATTGGAAGCGATACCTGGCAAGGGCTCGTTCATAGCAGCGGATTTCAAGACAGAGGCAGAACTGGTGAGCGAGGGCATCAATCAAGGCGTATCCACCTTCGCTCCCGAGTCAGTGTTGAAAAACCTTTTCCAAAACTACTCCTTAGCTGAGAAGCTCTACGGGAAAACTGTTCTAAGGCTGCTCACTGGTTACTCTTCCAACTACGTTAAGAGGAATATCAACATCCCAGAGTTCAGGGAGGCTGTGAAGAGGAACGTTTCTGAAAAAGTTGAGGAGTTGAAGAAGAAGGGGTTCCTGGACAATGACTTCTCAATAACCAGGGAAGGGGTGAAGCTCGCATCTCTGCTTCTGTACATGGAGGAAGTGGAGCGCTTAAATCTTAAAGGTGTTGGCAGGAAGAGGTCTAAGGAGAGGGATCCTTACGGCGACAGAGACTCTGTCAAGCAGTACTCCAAGGAGCGTTACAGAGACTTGGCGGTTAAGCCTAGCATAAGGATGGCTGTTAGGAGGGGGCACTCCTCTGTCTTGGAGTCCGACTTGAGGGCTTACACCAGGCAGAAGAAGGGAAGGGTGAGCGTGATTTACGCGTTGGACGCGTCTGGCTCGATGAAGGGGGAGAAGTTAGGCACTGCTAAGCGGGCTGGAGTCGCCCTCGCTTACCAAGCCGTGAACGAGAAAAACCTTGCAGGCTTGCTCGTGTTTGGCTCGGAGATAAAGGAGGAAGTGCCTCCAACCACTGACTTTCAACTCCTCTTGGAATCCATTACGCGAGTTAGGGCGGGGATGGAGACAGACATAGCCCTCACTATCAGAAGAGCTGCCGAGTTGTTCCCAAAGCGTCACTCCAAGCACTTGATAATACTGAGCGACGCCCTCCCCACTAAGGGAGAGGATCCTTCCAAGGATACCTTGAAGGCTGCCGCGGAAGCAGCGGAGGAAGGAGTGACTATATCCTTGGTTGGTATCAACCTAAACGGTGAAGGGTTAAGCCTTGCCAGGAAGCTCGTGGAACTCGGAAGAGGGGTTCTGTACAGGGTTACAAAGTTGGAGGACTTGGACGTGGTTGTCTTGGAGGATTACTTCGCTTTTTCCTAAAACACTATCATGCGGTGGTCCCTTTTCTTCTTCGTAACGAGGGTTTCAAAAGCTTCCCTCAGTTTCTCCTCGCCCACGGTTATCTTTCCCTGCGCAGGGTCCACCATGGAGAAGAACCCTTTGTAGTTATACACCACGACGTACTTAGAAGTGCTCTTGCTATCCCTCAACGCGCCGGCGTTCACCCTGAGGAGCAAGACGCGCCCCTCCTTTAACAACTCCTTCACGAATTCCAAGTCGAACTCTCGCTGCACGATTTCTACGCCTAGCTCCCTAGCCTCTTTGTGGTAGAGCTTGCTGAAGTACTTCGCCTCGTTTATCTCGTTCTTGGTGTAACGCTTAAACCTGTAATCAGGGTAGTCGTACTCCTTCTCCTCCAACACTATCTTAGGGTTCAATCCTTGCTTCTTAGCGAAGATTGCCAAGCCGTAAATAGAGGAAGCCCTGGTTGGGAGGTTCACGGTGTCCCTCCAAATCCTGAACTCGTTCTCCTTGCACACCTGGAACTCTGGCTTGAAGTGATTGATTATCAGCATTAAAGAACTGGCAGCGGTGCTGTACTCAGTCGTTTGGATGTAAGTCTTCATCCCTGCCGTGAAATCCCGCTTTTTTTATAAGGCTTACTCTTTCACCCTGAGTATGCAAGGATTTTCTCCAACTCCAACGGGTCTATCCCTGAGCTGCCAAGCCGTTTCTCCAGTTCAGAATACCTCTTGACCGAGTCGTGGTTCATCAAGAACACCCTGCCGTACAACGGGGTTTTCAGAGCGACCCCTCCAAGCACGCCTTCCTCGCTCACCACGACGTACCTCTCAGGGTACTCCGGGTGGCTTAGCTGCTTGTAAACCTCTTCAACGCCCTTGTAGTCCCTCAGCGAGCCCGGCTTTCCCCTTAACACCTTTATCTTGTCCTCTCCCAACCTTTCTAACGCTTCCTCGTCTCCTCTCCTAACTATTAATACCTTGACGTAGGGAGGGGTTCTCTCGAGGAGTTGAAGAACTTTCTCCTCTAATTCTTTGTTTAACAAGGCGTCACTCATTCCTTCCAAAAACATTCTTCTTAAAACCTTTCTTTTCAGCGTATTCCTTACTAAAATACTTTATTTAGCTACTGGTATTTAAATCTTTCCTTTTCTTCCTTAATAATTAAGATTTTTACTTAACCCGGCGGATATAAACATTGTTGCTCTTATTATTAATGATTTAAACACCTAGTTCTCCCAGTTTTTTTCGTTTTTAAGGCTTTTTAGCCGTTTTTCCCTCGTTGTAAATATTTATAAAAAACCCCTCCCAACCTTCCAGGTGTGAAGATACTCGCTTTTTCAGACATACACGGAGACTTTGAAGCGTTGGAACGACTTAGAAGAAAAGCCGAGGAAGTGGACGTGGTGGTGTGCGCCGGAGACCTCACCGTCTTTGAGAACGAGTTGGAAAGAGTGGTTGAGGAGTTGGACTCTTTCCAAAAACCAGTCCTAGTCATTCACGGGAACCACGAGTTAGACGCCTCTCTCGAACGCGCCTGTTCCAAGACGAGAAATGTTAAGTTCATCCACGGCAAGCACGTGGAGATAAAAGGAGTGTTGTTCCTTGGCTACGGGGGCGGGGGGTTCAGCTTTGAGTACCCAGAGTTCGCAGAGGTTAGGAAAAGGTTTGAAGAAGTTGTGAAGAACCGGCAGGTGGTGTTCATAATACACGGGCCTCCGTACGACACAGAAGTGGACGAGTTGATGGGTGACCACGTTGGTAACCTCACCATGAGGGAATTCATAGACGAGGCTAAGCCGGACGTGGTTATCTGCGGTCACATACACGAAAACTTTGGCAGGGAGGACAAGGTGGGGGAAACGTACATATTGAACCCAGGCCCTGAGGGAAGAGTGATAGAGGTTTAACAAGATGAACTTTAAGGAACTGGTTGAAAGAGTGGAGGGTTGCGACGCTTTCAAAAACTTGAAGGGCGAACAAGTCCTGGTCCACTTTTTCAAGATGGGCCCTTACTGGGAGTTGGGGTACGCGGGGAAGGACGGGAAGGTGACCGTGTTTGAATGCGGGGATTCTGTGAAGGCTTCTCCCTCTCAAGAAACTGTTTCTGGAAAGCCGTTGCTCCCCCTCTCCTTGGAAAGAGTAAAGGTCTTGCCCGAGGAACTGGACAGCTTGGTTAGGGATGCTTCGGGCGTGGGCGAGGAAGAGGTTTCGCAGCGGATAATCCTGCTTCAAAACCATGAAGGGGAACACGTTTACAACGTTACCCTCATAACCAAGAACTTGCAGCTTGTGAAGGTGAGTCTCAGCGCTGAAACAGGTAAGGCGTTGTCAAGCGAGAAGAAGTCCTTGCTAAGCCTTGGAACGGGTTAACGTTGTGCTGCAAACCTTGTTTTGCACTTCAACATTCTTTAAATAATGGAGCTTCCTTGTTCAAACTCATAGAGATTTCAAGGGGTGAAAATGGGAAAGATAAGCTACGACGCTATGAACAAGTCTAAGAGTTTGAAATCCTTTTTTGAAGAAGAAGACGAGTGAAGAGGTTGGGAGGCCTTCCCGGCTTTCCCTAACCCTTACTTTTAAAAAGCAAGCCTCACCCTTCTGTTCAATGGCTTTGAGGCGGGAAGAGTTGTCCCTTTTCAGGCAGGTTGTTGAGGAGTGTTGCAGGCCCTTAACCTTCTTTGATGACGACTGCGACGGGGTTTCCTCTTTCCTCCAAGTGTACAGGTTCAAGGGGGAAGGGAGAGGAGTTATGGTTAAGGATTCCCCTGAGCTGGATTCAAGGTACGCCAGGAAGGTGAGGGAATACCACCCTGACGTCGTATTCGTGCTTGACAAGCCGCTCGTGAGCGACGGCTTCTTATCCAAGGTTTCCCAAAGAGTGGTGTGGCTAGACCACCACGAGCCCAGCGCTGCGCGCGGAGCGACATACCTCAACCCGCGGCTTTCTGACAATTCTGACAACAGGCCTACTAGCTACTGGGTTTACAAGGCTCTGAAGAAGGACTTGTGGCTCGCTATGATTGGTATAGTGGCTGACTGGCACTTCCCAGAGGACTTGGTTCCTGCTTTCAGAAAGCAATACCCCAACCTTCTCCCTGAAAGAGTTAAGGACGCTCCTTCAGCCTTGTTCAACTCGCGGCTCGGAGAATTGATCAGGATTCTCTCTTTCAACTTCAAGGGAACCTTTACCAGCGCCATGACTTCTGTGAAGGTCTTGTCCAGGGTTGAGAGCCCTTACGATGTGCTGGAGCAAAGCACTTCCGCTGGGAGGTACTTGTTCAAGAAGCACGCCAGGCTGAGGGAGAAGTACGAGGAACTCTTGAAGTCCGTGAAAGTTTCTGATGAGGAACTCTTGGTTTTCACCTATGAAGACCCTGTTGACTCATTGACAAGCGATTTGAGCAACGAGTTGCTCTACGCACACCCTGAGAAGTTGATAATAGTGGGCAGGGTGGATAACGGATTCGTGAAGTGCTCTCTTCGCTCTGGCAAGTTCAAAGTGGCGCCCTTGCTTCAGAAGTGCTTGGAAGAGGTGAACGGCACTGGCGGAGGGCACACCTACGCATGCGGGGCTTGCATACCCGCGGAGGAGTTTGACTCTTTCTTGAATTGTTTCAGGAGAGAGTTGAAAAAGCTTTAAAAAGCGAGGTGTTCTTTGATTGGGAATGCTTGAATTGTTGTTGCTCGTTGCAGGGTT
>CAZTPT010000012.1:0-10353 GCA_964615705.1 uncultured Methanosarcinales archaeon | reverse complement strand
GAACTGCTCACGACTACCACTACTGCGGTGACGGTTACTGCGACTGCTTAAACGAACAACCCTCAGGAGGCACCAATCCTTCAAAAGAGGAATGCCAAGCGGATTGCGGCGCATTATCACCCGCCTTCGCTGTTCCGGTTATCGCCTCCTTGAAAAACTTGTTAATGCCAGAGGACTACCCTTCAAGGTATGCTTATTTTGGAGCTGTGGAGGGTGATTGTGGCTGCACGGGGGGAGTTATAAACAGTAATAAATGCAACCCTGGCTACGAGCCCTCTTGCAACCCCTCAGTCCCGGGCAACTGCGAGTGCAAAGCAATGTCTACGCCTCCTCCCCCCACTAATAATTGTAACAACGACGGGGTGTGCGACCCTGCAGAGGATTGCGGTTGCAACGACTGCGCCGCCGACTCTAAGTGCGTTGAAAGGTTGGTTTCTACCGACAAGTATTACTGGGTTGAATGCGGCTACACTGCTTGGCAGAACAAGGTAGACGTCGACCATGCTGGCGGGTTGAACTACGGAATCACTAACAAGACTGTGTGCGAGAAGCGGAGCGGCGAGCTGTTAACGTTTTACTGCGCTTACACAGGTTCAAGCAACCCTTACTGGACCACCGACCTTGACAAGTCCGAGTTAGCAGAGGCTTGCTTGCAGCACGGGTTTAACTGGACAGGAACTTATTGCTGCGGAGAAGCAGACGACCAAGCATACAATGAGTCTTACAACGACCCCGACGGAGGGTTAGGGGCTTGCTTCCAGAACTATTACCAACCCTCCGATTCCTACGTTACAGTCCTGGGGAGCGTTTATAAGAGCTTACTAGTGATTAACAGTTCGTTCTACGGGTGCGTGTTGAACACTAGCGACAACTTGGTTCCTTACAACGATGAATTAGCTAAACTAAAAGACTGGCACAACCCTGGAGGGAAAGGAGCCGCTCCCAACACTGCTCCTAGCTTGATAAACGTATCTGGTTACTGCGAGCAAGTCAAAGACTCCGCTGGTCAGAAGTACTACTGCGCTTACAACGAAACATGGACTCCTTACACGGGCAACGCTCCGCTGCAATTGAAAGAAGTTGCTAATCCTCTCTGGGCGGACTCCAAGATTACCAAGAAGGGTTGTTGCAATTCTACCTCTTGCTGGAACGGAACCAGCTGCGTCCCAAACCAAACCATCGTGCCGCGAGAAGGTTACTTGTGCGACGAAGGCAACTGGACGCTCGACCTAGACAAGCCAACCCTGGCAACTTCTTGTAACGACCTAGGATTCAACTGGACAGGAACTTATTGCTGCGGAGAAGCAGACGACCAAGCATACCCTGAAAACTACAACGACCCAGGAGGCACAGGGGCTTGCCTCAACAACACCTACCAAGCGAACAACGAGTACGCAGAGTTTGGCGGAGCGGTTGAGAAATCACTCATAGTAGTGAACGGCTCTCTCCACGGCTGCATAAACACGACTACGGGAGACGTTAACCCTTATAACAACGCGTACTTGTTATTAAGGGACTGGCCAAACCCCGGGAAAACCCCTCCGCGACTAGCACCCCTCGTGAATAATTCCGAGGTGTGCGGCTTGCTCACTGACACTGCTGGCAACACTTACTACTGCGCTTACAACGAGTCATGGGCGCCCTACGCAGGGAGCGTTCCGTTACACTTGAAACGCGTGGTGAGCGGGTGGGCGACTGGCGTCAACGCTGCTGGTTGCTGCAACTCTACTTCTTGCTGGAACGGAACCAGCTGCGTCTCTGACCAGAGCAAGGACCCCTCTTCACCGCCTTTCAAGGATGGTTACCGGTGCATTTCTGGTTCTTGGGAGAAGGCAGGGATAAAGTTCAACCCTGACGGCAGCGAGAAGGGTTACTGCGCCAGGCAGGAGCAGTGCTTCCTCTCGCTGACAGATGGCTGCGTGGAGCCTGGTTACTGGGAGAGAGATGATTACTGTAAGGACGGGAATTGGACCACTCGCACCAGAATCGTGGCTGAGAAGTTGTTGGAACTAGCGGGGGGCGGCGACTTCGCGTTGTTCTGCGACGAGAAGTCCTTGAACACTCCTTTAGACCTCGGACCTGTTCAGAAGTACTGCGTCTTGCGCTTGAGTGACAAGACGGTGATGGGCGTTGCCATCACTAACAAGAAGGAGGACGACTTCTCCGCTTACTTTGACAAGTTGGGCTCGGATTACGAGGCGGCTTTCTCCAAGGAAGCACCCGCTCCCTCCTTTGACAGCTTCACCCATTCCTGCTCTGACTCGTCAAGCTTTAACAACAAGTGCATAGACCTTAACTATTTGAGCGGTTACTTCAACGGTTCTTTAAGAATCCTCTTGTTCAGCGACCAAGACTTCTCCACATCGCCAGGAGTGTTGAGCAAGGTGCTGAACTGGTTCAAGAAGGTCTTAGGCCTTGCTTCCGAACCAGTGCATCTAGCAAAGGACTTTGACAAGTTGTTCATAGCTAGGAAGGGGGGTTTGAACGTGTCTGTGTTCACTGAGCGCGTCTACAACGAGTCCAAGCCCGGGTTTGACGAGTACTTAACAGTTCAATACTCTTCAAGCCTCGGAGTCAACCCTGACGACGTGTTCGGCTTGGTGGAGGCGGAGTCTGAAGGTGTGAAGAGCGCGGACCCGTTAACCCTCGTGTTCAAGAATCCCTCCAACCTTGACGAGGCGTGGTACTTGCTGACGGGGAGGGTGCGTCTTGGTTAAGGCTTTGAAGGATAGGAAGGCGCAGTTCACCACGTTGGTGTTGCTCGGATTGATAGCTTTAATAGTGGTTGGTTTGGTGTTGCTTGCTCGCTCGCTCGTATTGAAGAAGATATCTAAGGAGTCTCTCTCTGAGAAATTCTCCGCTTACTTGAAGACGAGCGCTGTGAAGGAGTTCGCGGATAGCTGCTTGGAAGCAGTGGCTGAGCAAGGCTTGTTCCTAGCAGCGCTTCAGGGAGGAGTGTTGTGGGATTCTCAAGGAGGAACTAGTTCCGGCAACGCTCTGGGCATAGAGTACTTGCCAGCCCAACTCTTCGGGGAATCCTTCAATGTTAGCTACGCCTTGAAAGGCTTGGAATCCGCTGACTGCGGGTTGAAGAATTATTACAAGGCGCCTGACTACCCACACCCAAACGCTTCCATCCAGGACATGAACAACTTCTCTTTCCTTATGAGGAATTGTTACAGCCAAGACGCAGGGTTCTTCGGTTACAGAACAGCTCCTCCTCTATGCGTGAAGCCAGGCCCTAACTGGATAGGCACCACTAAACTCACCTGCGTGAGGTACGGATTAGCATCTGAAAACCCGGTCCAGTTAGCTCTTAAGAAGTACGTGGAGTCCAACCTGGACAAGTGCTTAGACTTCTCCTCGTTGGAAGAGGAGAAGGACGTCAAGGTTGTGAAGAGGAACAACCCCGAGGTGGAAGTGGTTTTTTCAAACGACGAGGTAGTGGTGAAGGCTGTGCACGAGTTAAGCATTAAAGGAGGTGAAGGAGTCGCCGCCGCCACTTTTGAGGCGAGCGCTTCTGTGAAGACGAGGTTTAAGGAGTTGTACGAGTACTTCTCAAACCTGCTCCGGAGGGAGTTCTTAAAGTCCTCTTTCAAGATTGAATCTATGTATCCCTCAGTGTCAGGGTTCAAGCCAGGGTTTGAGGTAGAGCTGCGCAGGGACTTCTGCCCTTCCTGCGCCTCGGCGTGGAAGCCTTCCCGCGCTGACGACTTGCTAGTGATTCGTTACAACGCTTCGTTGCTGGAGGGCAAGCCCTTAACCGTTGCGGGCGTGTTGAAGAACAGGGCTCCAGTCTTGGAGCCTTTGAAGAAGCTCTCATTCATACACGGGTTTTCCGCTTACGCGTTCAACTTCGTAGACGTGGTTGCAGTGAACGGCTCTACCTTAACTTTAACGCCCTTCGCGGTCGACCCCGACGACGACCCAGTAATTTATAACTACTCCTTGTGGCTGGGGAACGAGTCTGAAACCTCTTGCACCTTTACGAACACTCTCCTTCAAGACTTCAAAACAGCGAGTAATCGCGCAAGGGCGGAGTCCGCGTTTAACGCTTTGAAATCCTCGTGCACCCCTTCAAAGAGCGGTAGAAGCGTTAATTCATGGCAAGACTCAGCAGTTTTCAGGAGCACTTTGCAAAACGCCTCTGTCACCCTAACAAAGGACGACATAGGCTTGCACACAGTTAGGGTAGTTGCGACTGACGGCTACGCGTCCGACTATCAAGACTTAACCGTGCTGGTGGTTGACAGCTCTCAAGCCTTCAGCCTGGGCTGGAATGTTTATTCAACTCCTGTAGAGGTGGCGCCGTGAAGTCAAAACCGTTGTTTATCGCCTTAACTATTTCGCTAGCAGCGCTGACAATCCTTCTGCTAAGTTCGGGCCTCGCCGCGGCAGCGGGTTGCTGCGTTAATCAAGGATTGAACGACTGCTCCCCAGCGGACAACGCGGATAGCTGCGCAGGGATTTTCTACGCTAGAGAGTGCTCAAACGTGGCAGGTTGCGAGCTTGTGTGCTGCTGCCAAGGCGCTAACTCTGTTTGGCAAACGCCTTCCCCAGCAATGGGTTGCACCCCTCCAAGCTACACCGCGAGCCCTGACGCTGACGGGAACTGCCCCTCATCTCTCTGCACGGGGACTCCTGAAACATTCAACGTGACTGGCAAGGTGTTCAACGCTTCAAGCACGCCGCCCTCCCCTTTGAGCAACGCTTTGGTCTCCGCGGCGGGGGGCGGTAGCGCTTACACCGCTAGCGACGGGGGTTACGCCTTGTTAAGGCTCACTAGAGGGGTTTACACACTGACGGCTTCGCACAGCGGGTGCATTGACAACTCCACAACGGTGAACTTGGACTCTAACAAAGCCGTTGATTTATACTTGAGGTGCGGCTCAACGCCTCCCCCTGCTTGTGTGGAGGATAACTACTGCAACGTCACCGCAGGAGAAACCTGTGGCAACTGCCCAAGCGATTGCTGCGCTACCACGGAAGTGTTCGAGGTTTGCAGCGCATCCACTGCTAACTATGTCAGGCTGTACAAGGCCGAGCAAGTGTTAAACGCTAGGCAGATAGACCTAGCGTGGGAGTTGAACGCGACTTGCAACCCTGGAGAAACGGTTTACTACGTGGAGCGGAACGACTCCGGGAGCTTCGCAAGCATAGACACCACTCCCCTCCTGAGCTACCCCGACCACTCTGTCAAGCCCGGGACGAGTTACTCGTACAGGGTGCGCGCCGTGTTCCCCGACGGTTCTGAAATGTTCTCAAATGTTTTAACAGTGACTGTGGGGGACGAGGAGTGCATCGGCAGGGACGACTCTCCCTTCTGCTCCAAGCACAACGAAGTGGCGGTGTGTAATGATAACAAAGTGGAGGTGGTGGATGATTGTAACATCAATAACGAGAAATGCGCGTTGCTAGACAGCGGCCCCGCGTGCGTTTCCATGGCTGAGTGCGAGCAGTGCAACTGGTTGTACGGCGTGATGCCTTACTTAGACTTTAGGATTAGCTACACCACTGCCCAAGGCTACGTTGAAAACATTAAGTGCAGCGACTTGGCAGACACTTACAAGGTTTGCTACACTGACTACTCCGACACCGTTGTTGACCCTTACAAGTCCTGTGGCGAGGTTGCGAGCTGTAACGATTACTTGTCAGAGCAAGCATGCGCAGGGGACCCTTGCCTGCTACAGGAGCAATGCACTTGGATAAGCGTTTACCACTCCTTGAACAAGACCGGGCTTGGGATATGCGTTTCTAAAGACGACTCTTGCTCTTCCTGTAACTCCTTACCAGGGGGTTGCGACAGGTACAAGTGCGAAACCCTCGGCGACTGCTACTACAACGACACTTCTTGCCTCCCCTTCAAAGAAGTGACTTGCAACGATTACCACTCGGAAGAAGACTGCACTGGTTCAAGAAGGGTGAGGGTGGACGCGTCTTACGCGGTGGACGCGAGCGGAGCTGTGAAGAGGGTTTCAGGAACCCACCGCTTGACGCCTAGCCTGGACAAGGCAGGGCTGGAGAAGTGTTACTGGGACGACTCAGCGTATGCTTGTTACAAGGACGCTGACAACTACACCTCCACTTACGAGAAGGACGACTGCTCCGCTGCAGACCTTGTTTGCAGGAGGGATTTCGAAGCCCCTAACACCACCTTGTTCTGGAACCCATCAGCGAGGCTAGGCTTAGGGGGGAGTATTGCTTACTCAGCAGCTGACAATGCTTACTCCGACCTAGACACTTATTACTGCTTCAACGACTCAGGATGCGATTACCCAGCATTCCTTGCAAACCCTTCGGAAGGCTTCAAGCTACCCGTCGGTCCCGGCTTCTTCGGAAACCTCACCCTTTACTACTACTCGGAAGACGGCTCTCACAACTTGGAACGAGTGAAGAACCAGACCGTGACTGCAGACACCAAGCCCCCTGTGATGAGTTTCAGCTACTCTTACAACAGCGTGTTCACAGGATCTGGCTACGCTTCCGACTTGACCGGCACAGTCACTGCTAGTGACGAGTCGGAGCCAGTGCTTTGCTGGTGGAACCTGACTTTAAGCGGGAGCATAGTGGATTCTGGCAGGTCTTCAACCAACGGCTTCACCTTTTCAGAAAGCGGCTTGAGCGACGGGTTGTACTACTTGCAGGTCAAGTGCAGGGATAACGCGTTCAACCAACACTTTGAGAGCTACTCGGTGAGGATTCAAGGAGACCAATCCTTGAACAACTTCCAACCAAACGGCACGTTGAACGAGTCCTTGCTCTCCGCTGCTAAGTTGTTAGTGAACACTTCTTACAACGGGAACTGCAGGTTTGACAACGACACCTCCACCTATGCGGACATGGATTACTCCTTCGCAACCACGGGCGGCAGGGTTCACGCATCTCCGTTGCCATCCACGGAGACAGGGGTTTACTCTTACAACGTTGCCTGCCAGTTACAATCCCCTGGAGGGGTCGTAACGGTGCAGGACAACCCCGCGCATAGGATAGTCTTCGCGATTGACAAGGAAGCCCCTAACACTTTGGTGTCAGTCACCACTTACCCTTCTAACAGGGTATTCCCTGAAAAGGTGCAGTGGGTGAGCGTGACGCTTACCTGCAACGATTCCAGGCCTGAACTCTTCCAAGGCAGGGATTGGAGTTTTGGATGCGACCAGGTGTACTTCTGCAACACCACCGGCTGCACCCCTTCAGGTACTGGAACAGACGCTTTCACGTTCCAGTTAAACACTGGCGGGGAGCAAAGGGTGTGGTACTACTCGGCTGACAAGGGAGGCAACAAGGAGCCTGTTAAGAGCATGACGTTCAGCATTGACAACTCCCCTCCAAGCATAAGCATCACTCACTCAACCACCTCCTTCAAGGAAGGCTCGGCTTGGAAGAGCAACCTCTCATTCCAAGTATCCTTGGACGAGCCAGCGAATTGCAGTTTTGAAATGACTGGTCAGCAAACCATTAGCACTGGCAGGTTCGACACGTCTTTCAGCATTAACTACTCCGGCTTAAGCGACGGGAGCTACGCGTTTAAAGCGACTTGTAGGGACGTGGCGGATAACGAGTTGGAAAGAGAGCTGAGCTTGAACGTTGACGCTGCTAACAACTGGATTTACAACGCTTCCCCTTCAGGAACCGTTAATGAGTCACCAGTAATTGTAAGCATTGACACCTTGCTTGGCGGGGAGTGCAGGTACTCCGCCACCGAGACCAAGTACTCCTTAATGAGCGACTCCTTCGCAGGAACAGGGAGGCATCACTCAGCAGCGCTGGACTTGAGCACTGGCATTTACAACTATCACACTGCTTGCGAGTTGATAAACGCAACCAATAATCAGAGGTTCATCGTTCAAGGCAACTCTTTAGACGATGTAAGCTTCGCAGTGGACTTGTCCCCGCCAATGGCTAACCTAACAATAACCACGGTTCCCTCAACCCCCAGCCCTGGAGACCCTGTCAGGCAGGCAACCCTTCACTTCATCTGTGTGGACGAAGACTCCAGGTTGCAAGGACGAGACTTCGGGCCTGGAGAGTTGTACTTCTGTGAAGGGGTTGGTTGCGCGCCACAAGCGCAAGGAGACGTAACGGCAACAGTCACCATTGACCAGTCTGGGAGCAAGGAGGTTTCTTACTACTGCGTGGACCTTGGAGGGAATAAGGAGCAGGTCAGAACGCTCTCGTTGTCAATAGACGCGGACCCTCCCAGCGTGGCTCTTGACTACTCTGTAAGCACAAGGGTGACGAGCAGCGGAGCTGTGAATGACCTCTCGCTAAGCGTTCAATCCTCCGAGCCTGGGAGTTGCACAGTGACGGTGAGCAGCAACCCGTCCGCTTGCTCAACTCCTGGTTACAGCAACTCAACCACAGTTAGCAGCGCCGCCTTCACCCTCACCTATCCAGACTTGCCAGAGGGGTGCTACAAGGCAGAAGCGGTTTGCAGCGACATAGTAGGGAACGAGCGCTCCGAGAGCATTGACTTCGAGGTCAGGCCTGCGGATTCCTTGATTTACGCCAAGAAGCCTCACTTGGAAGTGTTGAACATGACTTCAACCATCCTCGCCTTGAACACCACTCTTAACGGGACTTGCAGGTATTCCAAGACGACTCGCTTGTTCGACCAAATGACCAACTCCTTCGCTGGAAACAAGTACCACTACTCCACTCTGTCAGGGCTTAGCAGCGGTAAGCAAGTCTACCACGTGGCTTGCTCTCTGAGGAACGGCTCCACCGACGTGAAGGTGGAGGACGACCCATCCTACGACATAGTGTTCTACGTGGACTTGGAGCCTCCTTTCACCAACGTAAGCATTAACTCCGAGCCATCATTCACCCCTGCGCGGAGCAAGTATAGGAAGGCGGAGTTGTCCCTGTCCTGCATTGACAAACCGTTCTCTTTGGACGTGAAGTTCGGGTGCGCATCCACCACTGCCTGCGTCACCAACACGAGTTCTTGCTCTAGGACGAGCCAAACTACTTTCTTGTTGAACGAGACGGGGACTTGGAAGCTCGTTTACGGCTCGTTGGATAACGGAGGAAACTCTGAGCAGGAGAAGCAGTTAACCCTAGTCATTGACGCTGACCCGCCGGTGTTTGAAAGCATGGACGTGGAAGCCCCGCCGGAGTTCTTCGACTCGGCGCAGCAGTTAACCATTTCCAGCTCTGACTCCGGAACCATTGTTGGAAAGGCGTCCCCGGACACCGTTAAGATATGCGTGAATAACAAGTTGCTCCAGCAAGGCTCTAGCTGTATATCCAAGTGCCCGGGCCAGCCTCGCTGCATAGCGAGTGACGGCTCTTTCAGCATCGACTTCGACATAGCTCAGAAAGCCACTGAGACGATGAACGACATAGAGGTTAATGCTACCGATGAGGTCGGCAACGTGATGAGCACCACGTTGAAGGTGTTAAGCGACACCACTCCGCCCAATCCACCAACTTTCACATTGGAGGCTGGTAACGGTGCGCCGTGACTTAGCGTTAGCGGTGCTTGCGCTGCTGGTTTTAAGCGTTCAAGTATCAGCGTTGGACGTTGCAAAAGTTCCTAGGCCGGTTGTCAAGGCGAGTTACAGCGAGCCCGTCAGGGTTAACTACGCGTTTATCAAGAGCGAGAAGGGAGCAACGTTTCCAGTCAACGTTCAACCGAGCGGTTACAACGAGACGTTCAGGTTTCAACCATTAGACTTGTTGAGGAACGGCAACTACACCTTAACAGTTAACGCTTCTGACAGGGTGAACAACTCCAGGGTTGATGATTACGAGTTCTTGGTGGATGTCCCTTTCCAGGTCTACTTGTTAGAGCCGAGCTTCGGAGTAGCACCTACCCCTGTCTACACCGTGAGGTTGGAAACGAGCGTGGAGGCGCATTGCTCTTACTCGTTGATAGAGGTTGGGGACGTGAACAGCGGCACCTACCTCGACGGCGAGGACTCCTCTTTCTACGACAGGTTGCACGAGTTAGCAGGGGTTAGTTTTAACAATCAAGAGGTGTGGTTCAAGTGCGAGTCCAGAAACGGCAGCCAGGTGAAGAAGGGAGTAACGTTCAGAGTGGACGCGTCCAAGCCGGTAATCACTGTGAAAGCAACGCCTAACCCAGTGGTGGACCCTGCTAGGAGGCAGTCAGTGTTAAACATTACCAGCGACGACTACGCTGCTTGCAGCGTGAACGGGGAGGACTTAGGGGATCCTTCCTTGGAGTCTTCTTACAAGAAGAGCCACTCTAAGAGTCTTGACTACTCCAACATTTACGACTCGGACAGGCACGAGTTCAACTACACCGCTACCTGCACCAACAAGGCAGATCTCCCCGCCACGTCCAACTACACACTGTGAGTGGAGTTGGCAAGTGCATTCTCCAACACC